>NZ_JANDHW010000001.1:0-300000 GCF_024330105.1 Coprobacter tertius | reverse complement strand
TACATAGTCCCGAAAGCGCGATATTGAGTGCCGTTATTTTCAATGCCATTATTATACCGATTCTTATACCACTGGCATTACGGGGAGTAAAATACAAACCAATCGGAGCCTCAGCTCTACTCAGACGGAACTTGCTGATCTACGGATTAGGAGGAATCATAGCCCCGTTTGTAGGCATTAAACTCATCGATTTATTTATCAGTTTATTCTTTTAATTATCAGAAACAATGAAATCGAATCTTATAAAATCATTACGTATCACTCTCGTATTCTGCTTATTTTTTGCAGTCTGTTACATTCTGGTTTTGTGGGCCTATGCCCGCATAGCCGGTCCTAATGAAGGAAATGCCGAACTGGCTACCCTAAACGGAAAAGTAGTAGGAGCCGTCAATATCGGACAGTCATTTACACAGGATATTTATTTTTGGGGACGACCTTCAGCGGTAGATTACACAGCCGACGGATCGGGAGGTAGCAATAAAGGGCCTACAAACGAAGAATACCTCAATGAAGTAGAAGCCCGTATCGATACATTTCTTGTCCATCATCCTTATCTGACTCGTAAAGACGTTCCGGCAGAAATGGTTACCGCCAGTGGTTCGGGACTCGACCCCGATATTACGCCCGAATGTGCATATGTTCAGATAAAACGGATAGCACTGGCCCGAAATGTATCTGAAGACGCTATACTGAAATTAGTTGATCAACAAAAAGAAAAGCCGTTTTTGTCCCTTTTCGGACCGGCTAAAGTAAATGTATTAAAATTGAATATTGCACTCGACAAAGAGTTTAATCAAAAATAATCGATGAACCACTAAACTTTACAGAACAAATGAATCTCAAAAAAATAATAGCCTTACCGGCTCTATGCTTCTGCGTATCCGCATCGGCTACAGAAATAGAAACAGAAGATAATAAAGGTGTAAATTTTAATGTTGCCGGCGATATCGTAAGTTCCTACGTATGGAGAGGACAATATCAAACCGGATCGAGTTTCCAGCCGACACTCGGAATAAATGTCTCCGGGTTTTCTCTCACAGCCTGGGGGAGTGTCGATTTTACAGGAAAAGGAGCTAAAGAGGTAGATCTTACGGCATCATACAGCATTGCCGGAGTAACGATCGGGATCACAGATTACTGGTGGAAAGGAGAAGGCGCACTCAATTATTTTCATTACAAATCACATAAAACCGATCATATTTTCGAAGCGGGAATCTCTTATGCGCTCCCGATAGAAAAATTTCCACTATCTTTAAGCTGGTACACGATGTTTGCCGGTGCAGATAAAAAGGGAACGGTTCTCTCCGGTTACGACGATAACGAAGAGCCAGTGTATGAAATGAATAAAAGAGGTAAACAGGCCTATTCTACCTACGTAGAATTGAACTATCCGTTTGCTATTAAAAAAGTGGGACTGAACGCAATCGTCGGATTCACTCCCTGGGATGCTCCGATGTACGGAACCCGAGAGTTTTCAGTAACCAACGTGTCGTTAAAAGCTTCAAAAGAAATCATCATCACCGACAAATTCTCTCTTCCTGTTTACACCCAGATCATCTGGAATCCCAATAAGGAAGACATCCATTTGGTGTTGGGGATTACACTACGGTAGGCAGCCATACAGATTGCTGTCCCCAGCTTTTAAACATCCATGTGTACAGGCTCGTGGCAATAGGGATATTGTCACGAGCCAAACGATTTAAAAAACATAATGATAAAATAATGAACAGAGAAGAAAATATACAACATTTTCTCGAACTCATAAAAGAATCGCGTCGAGGGAAATTTAAAATATATATCGGAATGATCGCCGGCGTAGGAAAATCATACCGTATGTTACAAGAAGCGCACGACCTACTCAGTAATGGAGTGGATGTACAAATAGGCTATATCGAAACACACGGACGCCCCGGAACAGAGGCTTTAGTTGAAGGACTTACAGTAATACCCCGCCGAAAAATTTTCTATAAAGGGAAAGAACTCGAAGAGATGGATCTCGACACGATTATACGCATACGGCCAGAAATCGTTATTGTAGATGAACTGGCTCATACCAACGTAGAAGGAAGCAAAAACGAAAAACGTTGGCAAGACGTAATGACTTTACTCGATGAAGGTATAAATGTAATCAGTGCCGTAAACATCCAACATATCGAAAGTCTCAACGAAGAAGTACAGGAAATTTCAGGAATAGAAGTTAAAGAACGTATTCCCGATAGTGTTCTCGAACAAGCTGATGAAGTAGTAAACATCGACTTAACCGCAGAAGAATTGGTAGAGCGCCTGAAAGCCGGTAAAATTTACCGGCCTGAAAAAGTACAAACGGCTCTCAAAAATTTTTTCAAATCGGAAAACATCTTGCAACTCCGTGAACTCGCGCTAAAAGAAGTTGCATTGCGCGTTGAGAAAAAAGTAGAAAATGAAGTTGTAAGCGACATACAGCGAGTGCGTCATGAGAAAGTAATGGCCTGTATCAGCAGTAACGAAAAAACGCCTCGTAAAATCATACGGAAAGCAGCCCGTCTGGCGACCCGTTATAATACAAAATTCTGGATACTGTATGTACAAACACCCCGCGAAAACCCCGACCGCATCGCTCTTTCGAGCCAAAGACACTTACTGAACCATTTTAAACTGGCAACCGAATTGGGAGGAGAAGTCATCCGCATTCCTTCCGAAGATATTCCGGGTACAATTATGCAAGTATGCAAAGAAAAACAAATTACGACATTATGTATGGGAAGTCCTCGATTAAAAATACCATGGGCTCTCTTTTCGATAATGCGTTATAAGAAATTAATCGAATCTCTCTCTCAGAATAATACAGATTTAATTATTTTAGCCTAAGAATTAAAATAAAAATTATGAATATAAAAACAAGATTAATTCTAAGTATCGGCATATTGGTAAGCATGATCATATTATTGGTCGCATTGTCGATTATCAACCTACAGTTACTTACGGCAACCGACCCAGACAGTCCTGCCGCAAAACCGGCTCTCGATCAAGCTCTTATCTGGATAACTGTTATCGGAGGAATCTGCATTCTTATCGGTATATTCCTACTTTTCAGAATGCCCGGATTTATAATCCGTCCGATCAGGGAACTAAAAGCGGGTATTCTCGAAATTGCCAATTACAATTATGAGAAACGACTTAAATTCGAACCACGCAGTGAATTTGCCGATGTTGCAGAAGGATTTAACCGTATGGCTGAAAAACTTTCAGAATACCGAGCCAGCACATTAAACGATATACTGGCCGGCAAAAAATATATCGAAGCCATTGTAAACAGCATTACCGAGCCTATTATCGGATTAAGCAACGACAATGAAATCTTATTTATCAACAACGAGGCTTTAAATATTCTTAATTTGAAACGGGAAAACGCATACCGCAAATCGGCAACCGAGTTAGCATTGAAAAACGACTTGTTAAGACGTCTGATTAGGGAATTGGTTACTCCCGACGAAAAGAAAGAACCATTGAAAATATACGCCGATAATAAAGAATGTTATTTTCAGGCTAAATACATTCCCATAAATACCGAATATAATGGAGAAAAGGAATCGTCGGGGACCGGACACGTTATATTACTTAAAAATATTACCGAATTTAAAGAACTCGATACTGCTAAAACTACGTTTATTTCAACGATTTCCCACGAACTGAAAACTCCGATCTCTGCTATTTTAATGAGCCTGCAACTACTTGAAGACAAACGAATTGGAAATCTAAACCAGGAGCAGGAAGAACTCTCGAAAAGCATTAAGGAAAACAGTGAAAGGTTGCTAAGTATTACCGGAGAATTACTGAATATGACACAAGTAGAAGCCGGAAAACTGCAACTAATGCCCAAGATCACAAAACCGATTGAACTTATCAATTACGCTATTACCGCTAATCGTGTACAAGCCGAAAAATTCGGATGCCAGATAGAAGTGGAATATCCCGAAAAAATAAACAAGCTATTTGTCGACAGCGAAAAAATCGCTTGGGTAATTACCAATTTGTTAAGTAATGCGATACGTTACTCAAAAGAAAACGGGCGAGTCATCATCGGGGCTAAACAAGAAGACAGAACCATCGTGCTTTTTGTGAAAGATTTCGGAAAAGGAATCGACCCACGCTATCACCAAAGTATTTTCGACCGTTATTTCAGGGTTCCGGGAACAAAAGTTCAGGGGAGCGGGCTCGGACTTTCCATCTCTAAAGACTTTGTAGAAGCGCACGGAGGAACTCTTACCGTTGAAAGCGCAATCGGTGTAGGAAGTACATTTATAATAAAACTCCCCTGCAGATAATTACAAGACTTAAAACAAAATAATCGGATAATCAGGCCCGAGAAACTTGATTTTCCGATTTTTGTCGTTAATATTGTAATTTAAAATAATTATACACGCATCATCACAATGAAACGACATCTTCTTTTTACAGTCTTCATGACGATCTTTATTTCCTGTATAACAGCACAGCATAAGCGATTTGACGATTTTTTCGATTCATCTCATTTCAAACCTGTAAAATTATCTTCGGCGACACTTTCTCCTCAACGTATCGTATGGGTATCTACTACCGACAAAAATACGATTTCAGCACCCGATAACCTATTGAAACCTTTCGACGGACAACTTGCAACCAACACGACGGATTTTTGTACCTTTTTTAAGCAAGAAGATACTGATACGGCTGCCGTAATTCTCGATTTCGGGCGGGAAATATATGGGAATATACGTATTTTCGCCCCTATACGCAGTGATAAAAAAACAGTACGGATAAGGGTTAGACTGGGTGAATCGGTAAGTGAAACCATGAGTGAAACCGGAGGTACGACAGCCGACTCATCGGCAACAAACGATCATTCATTACGAGATTACATTTTAGAAATACCGTGGCTAGGAAGTATAGAAACCGGGCAATCGGGCTTTCGATTCGTACGCATCGATCTACTCGATAAAGGAGTAAAATTACCATTGAAGACCGTGCAGGCAATATGCCGATACCGTGATATTCCGTATCTGGGAAGTTTCCATTGTAATGACGAACGCTTGAACCGCATCTGGGAAACAGGCGCTTATACTGTACACCTGAATATGCAGGAATACTTGTGGGACGGAATAAAGCGCGACCGCCTCGTCTGGTTGGGAGATATGCATCCGGAGGTAATGACTATTACTTCGGTTTTCGGAAATAACGAAGTAATTACGAAAAGTCTTGATTTCGCACGAGACAATACCCCCCTTCCCGGATGGATGAACGACATGTGCGCTTATTCGTTATGGTGGCTTATCATCCACCGGGACCTCTACCTATATAGCGGAAATTATGAATATCTGAAAAAACAGCATACTTATATTTCGGGATTATTGCGGCAAATAATCAGTCACATTCATAATGGAAAAGAGGCTTTACCTACCGGACGTTTTCTCGACTGGCCAACAGCACGCAACCCAAATGTAATTCATTCGGGGCTACAATCGCTTTCTCTAATCAGTATGCGAGCCGGTGAACAACTGGCAATCTGGCTGGAAGACAAAAAACTTCAGAAAGAATGTTCTGACTGCGCATTGAATCTCGAAAAGAACATACCCGAACTACATGATAATAAACAAGCTGCAGCTCTCTCCGTATTAGCCGGTTACGGTAATGTAGAAGAAACCGCTCTTGCAGTAATCGCACGTGACGGGGCGGAACGTTTTGCAACATTTTATGGTTACTACATGCTCGAAGCTCTTGCAGCTGGTAATTGCTACGAACAGGCTCTAAAAATCATATCCGACTATTGGGGGGCTATGCTCGACCTCGGAGCTACTACATTTTGGGAAGATCTCGATTACAGCGATGCGTTGAAAGCTGCACGCATCGATGAAGTCATTCCGGCAGGTAAATACGATATACACGCCAAAGGTGGAGATCATTGCTACAAAGGATTCAGACATAGTTTTTGCCACGGATGGGCATCGGGTCCTACGGCCTGGATGAGTCGGTATGTATTAGGCGCAATACCAATAGAACCGGGTTGCAAAACCGTGCGTATTTCACCACATCTCGGAAATCTAGATTGGGTGGAAGGGACAGTTCCTACCCCCTTAGGCATTATTAAAATATCACATAAAAAAAGTTCTTCAGGAAAGATAACAAGCCGGGTAGAAGCCCCAGAAGGAATACGAGTAATACTAAAAAAATAAATAATGACTAACCGGCAAGAACAGAACCGGAAAACAGTTGTTTTTAATGTCACAAAAAAGATCAAAATAAAAGACTTTAGCAAAAAATACACTATCTTCGTTTTTGGAAAGTCATATCTGTTTTTACGATGCTGAAACAACAATTACAACTGAAGCTGCAACAGAAACTGTCACCTCAACAGATTCAGGTCATGAGAATGCTCGAGTTGACAGCCATCGAACTGGAAGAACGGATAAAACAGGAGTTAGTAGATAATCCGGCTCTCGAGGAAGGCCCCGAAGAACATAATGACGATAATCTGCTTTCGGAGGAAGAAAATAATAATACAGAAACAGCCGAAGATATTTCTTTGGGAGATTATCTCAGTGAAGACGATATCCCCGATTATAAACTCGAAGCCGATAATTTTTCCCATAAAGACCGAAGAGAAGAAATCCCGTTTTCCGGTAATTCTTCATTCCACGATGGACTCCTTCGCCAACTCGGATTACGTAACCTGAACGAAGAAGACACTCGAATTGCTGAATATATTATCGGTAACATCGATGATAACGGATACTTGCAACGATCGTTACAAGCGATATCCGACGACCTGATATTCCAGGCCGGTATCGATGTCAGTACCGAAAAACTGGAAGAGTTACTGCAAATCATACAGGATTTTGAACCGGCAGGCATAGGTGCGACCAATCTAAGAGAATGCCTAATGTTACAACTCGAACGCAAACCGGCCACACCTGCTAATCTCTTGGCTTATCGCATCGTAGATGAAATGTTTGAAGAATTCAGTAAGAAACACTACGACAAAATATTACGCCAGCTTAACGTTAATAAAGAAGAACTAAAGGATGCCATAACAGAAATAACTTCGTTGAACCCTAAACCGGGAGGAGGCGCAGATTCTTTCGAAGCTGGAGGGAACCACATCATTCCCGATTTTATCGTCGATGAGCAAGACGGAGAACTCACACTGAGTCTCAACAACGGAGAGCTGCCTGAATTGAGAGTAAATCGGTCTTATGCCGATATGTTGAAAGATTATACCGGAAATAAAGAAAATCAGACTCGAGAAAAGAAAGACGCACTGCTATTTGTAAAACAAAAACTCGACGCCGCCCAATGGTTTATCGACGCCGTAAAACAAAGGCAACAAACTATGCTTTCCGTTATGGAAGTAATTTTATTACTGCAACGGGAATTTTTCATGACAGGAGATGAAAGCACCCTCAAGCCGATGATACTTCGCGATGTAGCAGAACGTACAGGGTATGATATTTCTACTATATCCCGGGCAAGCAACAGTAAATACGTGCAAACAAACTTCGGAGTTTTTCCGTTAAAGTATTTCTTCTCCGAATCGATGCAGAATAATTCGGGAGAAGAAATATCTTCCCGTGAAATAAAAAAAATATTACAGGAATGCATCGATCATGAAGATAAAAAAAAGCCATTGGCCGATGATAAACTCTGCGAATTGCTGAAAGAAAAAGGCTATGTAATCGCAAGACGCACTGTTGCAAAATACAGAGAGCAACTGGGAATACCGGTAGCCCGGTTGAGAAAAGAAATATAAAACGACAGAGATATGAAAATTTTAGCAAAAATAATCTCAGAAACATTACATCCGTTATTAATGCCTTTTTATGGTATTCTCATGATGTTTTTCTATTCTTATCTCTTTATCTTCCCTACAATTTATAAATTATTTATTCTGGGAGGCGTACTATTATTTACATGCCTGATACCCGCATTAAGCATACTATTGTTGTATAAGACCGGAAAAATTAAAACACTCGGCCTCAATCACCGAGAGGATCGCCCCTTACCCTATGCCATTTGTTTTCTCTCTTATATTTTCTGTGGTATTTATCTTTTCAGGGCAGGTCTTCCGCTTTGGGTTACCGCATACGTTATCGGCGGACTACTTGCTATAATTACCGCTGCAATCGTAAACACCCGTTGGAAAATAAGTGCTCATATGACAGGAATCGGGGGAGTATTGGGAGCTGCATTCGCATTAGCAACAATACAAATGATCTTTCCCATGCATTTATTCACAGGTCTCATTCTCGCAGCCGGATTATTAGGAACTTCCCGAGTTGGTTTGGGGTGCCATACTGTCATGCAGGTTATCGCAGGAACCGCAAACGGATTTATCTGGGTATATCTGTGCATGATTCTGAGCGTCGCATTCAAGATAATCTAAGAAAAACCTTTAAAACCGAATCAAATATAATATGAAACCAATTATCAGTATCATCATGGGCAGTACATCGGACCTACCGATTATGGAAAAAGCCGCCCAGCTTTTCGATAATTTCGAAATTCCGTTCGAAATGCATGCACTTTCGGCACACCGAACTCCCGAAGAAGTGGAAAAATTTGCAAAAGGAGCCTGCAAACGAGGAATAAAAGTGATCATCGCCGCTGCCGGTATGGCTGCACATCTACCAGGAGTTATCGCATCTATGACAACGCTACCGGTAATCGGTGTCCCGATTAAGTCTAGCCTCGAAGGAATCGACGCACTTTACGCCATCGTACAAATGCCTCCGGGAATTCCTGTCGCTACAGTCGGTATCAACGCATCTCTGAATGCTGCTATTCTGGCAACACAGATATTAGCTCTTACCGATGAAAAAATAGCGCTAAAAGTAAAAGAATACAAAGCCGGGTTAGCAAAAAAAATCGTTAAAGCAAACGAAGAACTTGCCCAAATAGAATTCAAATATAAAACGAATTAATAAATCTTTTAAAAGAAGTATGTAAGGCTATAAATATAGCATACATACTTCTTTACATATTACATACCGCATGGATTATTTCAACTATAAACGTCGTCACAGCTCGGAAGTAAAAATAGGAAACACTCCGTTAGGAGGCAACAATCCGATACGGATACAATCGATGACTAATACATCGACTCTCGATACAGAAGCTTGCGTAGAACAAAGTATCCGCATCATCGATGCGGGTGCCGATTATGTACGACTCACGGCACAAGGCGTACGCGAAGCCGAAAATCTAGGAAACATACGTTCCGCGCTGCGACATAGAGGTTACCCGACTCCACTGGTAGCCGATATTCATTTCAACCCCAAGGCAGCCGAAGCAGCAGCACGTATAGTTGAAAAAGTACGTATAAATCCCGGAAACTTTGTCGATGCGGCACGTACATTTAAAAAACTCGAATATACCGATGAGGAATATGCAGAAGAGATCAGACGCATTCGTAACAAATTGGTCCCATTTTTACAAATCTGCAGAGAGCATAATACGACGATACGCCTAGGAGTAAATCACGGTTCTCTGTCGGACCGCATAATGAGTCGATACGGAGACACCCCCGAAGGAATGGTAGAATCCTGCATGGAATTCCTTCGCATCTGTAAAGAAGAAGCATTCGATAATATCGTTATATCTATTAAAGCCTCGAACACGGTCGTTATGGTAAAAACAGTACGCCTGCTCGTAAAAGCCATGGATAAAGAAAACATGCACTATCCCCTGCACCTTGGAGTTACTGAAGCCGGAGACGGGGAAGACGGACGTATTAAGTCGGCTGTAGGTATTGGAACTCTTCTTACAGACGGTATCGGCGACACGATAAGGGTTTCGCTAAGCGAAAAGCCTGAATCGGAAATACCTGTTGCACGTAAACTGGTCGAATATATTAGCCGCAGAGCAGGACATTCCACCATATCGGGAGAAATATTCGATACATTCGATTTCACAGAACCGGTAAAACGAACGACTCATACTGTCGTCGATATCGGTAATGGAAATATTCCTGTTGTCGTTGCCGATATTAGCAAAGAAGGCTCTTTCGAGATGCGTCCGGATTATATTTACACTGGAAAACAAAAAGAAATCGAGATAACGACAGATGTTAAACAAATTGTAGATGCCGAAATTTATACCGGTGTCCCCAACACTTATCCTTTATTTACAAAAGAAAATATTCAAAACATATCCGGTACAAAAGCGGATATAAAATTTCTACTGCTCAGATACGACCAATACGACAGCCGCATTACTACATTACTCCAGAAAAACAGCGATATCGTAATCATAGCAGAATCAGAGCATATTAATCCGGTAGGAGAAATACGAGCCCTGTTTCATAAATTGATCCGCGAAAATATAACCACCCCCGTAATAATCCGAAGAAGTTACCAGACAAATAATACGGAGAATTTACAGATTTTCGGAGGTGCCGATTTCGGGCCACTCTTACTCGATTATCTCGGAGAGGGAATCTGGATGCAAAACAAAGGTGAAATACCATCCGACATGCTTATACGATATATGTTCGGTATTTTACAAGCAACACGGCAACGAATCAGCAAAACCGAATACATATCCTGTCCCGGTTGCGGACGTACCTTATTCGATTTGCAAAAAACAATTGCTCGAGTAAAAGATGCAACATCTCATTTAAAAGGATTGAAAATAGGTATAATGGGTTGTATTGTAAACGGTCCCGGTGAAATGGCTGATGCCGATTATGGCTATGTAGGGGCAGCACGCGGAAAAATCAGCCTTTACAAAAACAAAACATGTATCGAAAAAAACATCCCTGAAGAAAATGCGGTTAATAAACTGATAGATCTCATCAAACAAAACGGAGACTGGACTGATCGTTCGGAGTAATAAAATTACATATCAACGTATTTTCTGGTAAATTACCGGCAATTACCATCAGAATAGATTAAAAATAAATAAAATTAGACCTAATATATTTATTAATAACAACAAATCCAGTATATTATGGCCCTTGAATTACCAAAAACTTATAATATATGAAAAAAATTACACTCGCAATCGCTTTACTTTTTCTGGTCATAATAATGGCGGAGGCAAAACAAATTTCACCGGAGACTGCACTCGAGACCGCCAAAAATTTCTTTTCGGTAAATTATCCGAAAACCCGGAGTCACACGACAAATCTCAAACTTATATATACCGGGAAAATGTCAGAAAACAATGTAACCCGATCGGATAACTCTATCGAGAATTATTATTATGTTTTTGGAAATGAAAATGATGCTCCCGGGTTTGTAATGATTGCAGCAGACGATCGAATACAACCGATTTTGGGTTATTCTTTTGACAATCGATTCATTACCGAGAATATGCCCCAAAATATACGTTTCTGGCTGGACGCTTATAATAAATCTATTGCGCAAATTATCACATCGGGAAATTATAAAAGAACCGAACGTGAATTAAAATCCACTTCCGTTGTAGGGCCTCTTTTAGGAGAAACACAATGGAATCAACTGGATCCTTATTATAATGATTGCCCGACTATCAGAGACACGCATTGTCCCACCGGATGCGTCGCCACCGCCATGGCCCAGATCATGTATTATCATAAATGGCCCCTTACCGGAAAAGGATCGCATAAATATGTATCGGAAACAGAAAAATTTAATTTATCGGCCACTTTCGAAGGAACCCGATACGATTGGGAAAATATGACACCCCGGTACAATGACAAAAGTTCTGACATTGAAAAAGCCGCAGTTGCGCAACTGATGTTCCATTGCGGGGTATCATGCGATATGGATTACACCTACCAGTCGAGTGGAGCGATGGATAATACAGCAGCCCATGCATTATACACCTATTTCGGTTACGATAAGGGACTTCGAGTCGTATTTGCCGATTATTATACGACCGAAAACTGGTCGAGATTGCTAAAATCGGAACTCGATGCCCAAAGACCGATTATGTACGGGGGAAGCAATAACAGAAACGAAGGACATGAATTCGTGTGCGACGGCTACGACAATAACGGGCTCTTCCATATCAATTGGGGATGGGGTGGATATCAAGATGGATATTTCGATATTACGATACTTGATCCCGACGGAGTAGGCACAGGTGGAGGATCAGGCGACGGAGGTTTTTCGATAAACGCAAGTGCAATCATCGGGATTCAGCCCGATAAAGGTTCTGCGCTATACGATCCGGCAGCTTCGCTTTATATAGAAAATTTATATACTTCAGCAACACATACCGGCCGGAATGTAAAACTGCCGGTGCGTTTTTCGATCTTTAATATGGGCACAGAAACTTTCTCGGGACAAGTAGGATTATCTCTTCAAGACATAAATAGCGGTAATAATATAATTCTCGACAAAATAGATTTTACCGGGCAATATGAATTAGATGTTTTCTACGAAAGCAGCCCCAATTTCAATATAGCCATTCCTTCTACCGTAGCTAATGGCACCTACCGTTTACAGGTTGCCGCAAAATCAACGAACGGCAATACATGGCAATATCCTAAAGCCATATTAGGAGATACACAGGCTCTTATTCTCGAAATAAATTCCTCGGGAATCGATATCAGCGAATCCGATCTCTCCTCGATAGAAAAGTCGGTTGCAGATAATAACGGTTTTACTCTTTATCCCAATCCTGCAGACGACCGATTTTATATTAAGGGAGATAAGCCTCTCTCAAAAATCGTTATTTCAGACCTATCAGGACGGATTTATTATGTGAATGAAATACCGGGCGATCTCTCAGGCGGAATCACGATTTCACAATTGCCTTCGGGAATTTACACTGTGACCTTGTATTCGGAAGGTAAATATAAAATACTCAAACTGATAAAACGATAGTTGATGAAAAAAATATGGCTAACCACAATAACGGCACTATTTATGGCATTATCAACCGGCTGTAAAAGTTCGGAAAACAGAAGCAAAAATAACGAAGCATCGATGACTTCCATATCCATGCGTTTCGCCCCCGGGCCAAAGGCCATTGTGTATAAAACCGTAAAAAATTATGCAAAATTCGTACCGGTTACTTTAGATGAAACTCGAACACGCATTATTTCTTATCCGGCACCTACTGATATTTATTATGAGGGTAAACTGGCTGTCCCTACCCAATTAAATAATGGATATTGGTTGGACAATCGAGGTATTGGACCTAATGCCGCGTTTACCGATTATACTTATGAGGAATACAGTAAACTGAAAGAAGCTCCCTCGTTAGAGATACTCGAAAAAAGAATTATCGACCGCAATCCCATTACTGAATACTGGAATTGCGGCTTAAGGGCAAGTTATACCGACGAAGTGAGTCAATTAAACGAAGTGATAAAATCAGGGTTTAAAGGGGCAAAAAACGGGTTGAAAAAATAAATACTTTTTACTCTAATGATTGAAATAAATATAGAAATGGCGAAGTTTTCAGAAAACTTCGCCATTTCCGTATCTGTAAAATTACCGTGTACGGCGAACCGATCGTACGGGAGCCGACTTAGAAGAAGATTTACTTCCTCCGCTTTTCGATGATTTCACACTACTACTCTTCGATCCCCGAGAAGAACGCTTAGAGCGTACAGAATTTTTCACTTCGGTCTGTTCCTTAACAGCAGTCTTTGTTTCTTTATTATCCGATTTATCGTCTTTTTCTGCTTTGGCCTCAGCTTTATTGGCCGTGGGCGGGGTTACCCACAAATTACTATCGAAATTTTTTAACTGATCCTCTATTTTCTTTTGTGCTGCTATACGAGCTGTATCAGAGGGATATTGCTGTTGCAAAGAGATGTTCCGCAGATTCATCGTTTTATATATATCTCCATCAAACATACGTAACTGAAAATAATCGTCGTAAGTATAATGACGAACATTATTTTCATTGTCGGCCAAGATATATTGTTGCGACAAATAAGGTCGCAAATCATTGTAACGAATCCAAAACATAGGATATTTTACCGGTTCTCCACCGAAATCACCAGTACGGCTCAATATAGGACATATCGCTATTATTTCGGGATAGAATTTCGAATTACGCTGGTCGAAAATCCAACGTTCTTTCAGATAATAAGATAACACCAGATTGGTGGGTATATCACTATCTTCGACTATATAACGAGTCGTTTTAGTTGTCCTCCCCTCTTTTTCCTCATACATTATTTCAAAACGGTCGAGAATTCCTTCTTTCAATTTAAGTTTATACTGGTCGCTAAATATTTCCCGACCATCGAGATACTCATATGCCGGTATCTGATTATCAAGCAATAAGCGCATAATCATACGAAAAAGGTTCTCCTGTCCGTCGATAACCTCTTCGGGAAAATACAACGGTAAATTTTTCTCTTTTGTAAGATCAAGTTCCCGATAAATAACACGTTCCCAAGGGATATCCGCCTCTGAAATACCTGTATTATCATACAGATTTTGTGCCCGTACCGAAAGTACACTCTTCTCTTCCTTATCCGGAGAGGCAGTACGTACGGTAGACCGGTTTGCCGTCTGAGCCTGAATAACTGTCAGCGAGCAGGAGAAACACGCTATAGCCCATATAAATTTAGTTAGTTTCATACGCCCTATCTATTTTTTCTTTCTTAATATCAATTTACAATTACTTCAATCGGAGAGATATCACGCTGTATCCCATCCGGCCCTACGGCTTTCACTCCGGATATATAAAAACGCTTTCCTTTAGAAAGACGTCTCAACGCCGTCTTCTGCCGGTCGGAGAAAGACGCACCATTTGAGATTTCGGGGATTCCGTTACCCATCGAATCATAAATAACCGTTTTAAATTCGATTACTCTGAAATCGATATTCAACAAATCATCATCGATAGCAGCCTCTATACCGGGTGAAGATAACAGAAGAGCTTTTGAAAACGGCTTACCACCTTTATAACGACGATTGTTTCCCTTTTCATCCTTATATACGATAAATGGAGTAGGATCGGGTAACTGGCGTACCCTGAATGTTGTCGTATTCACGACCTGGGAATGTCCCTCCAGACTTGCCGTAACAGTAATCGTCGCATTCTGACCCACCTTAGAAGGACGAGCTATCCATGTGTCTCCCGATCGGGTAAGCTGGCCATTAGACATAGTTGCACTAATCGCCTGAGTAGGAATACCCGGTACCGATATACTTATCGGATTATTTATTCCGGCATATAATACGTTCATCATAGTTGCAGAAACCGTCGCCGTAGGTTCTATGACCGTATAAGAAGATGTAAAATCGTGACGGGTAAGAGAACCGTCGCCATGAGGGACTTCGAGATACCCCGAAAAATCGAATACACCGGTTTTTCCACAAATAAATTCATACTTGCCCTTATTTGCCTGAGGCAATTTAACTCCTCCTATATATATATCCGGAGCCTGAGTAGTATCGATAGCAGCCAATACAATATCAGCCGAATATCTTCCTCCGCGAATAATCGTCTTTGAATTCGGAATCACGAAAGCATCGAGTTTGTTTACCCTCACATCGCCCACATCCACATTCTTGATCAATGTATGTAATACTTCTCCTTCGGCATAACGTATATCGCTCTGTAACTTGCTTAGAATCGTTACGGCTGCGGCAACAGGCATATTTTCGAACATAACCTCTTCCCATGCTTTCCGATGATCTGTCGCACCCGGTAAACGCGGAGTCAGATACTCACTGATTACTTTACGCTGTAACGTATCGGGTATCATGCCTGTTACAACCCGACTATATTCGGTCAACGAATTACGTAATCGCTTTCCTTCTCCTTTTTTAGGAGCCAGCATCACGACCGATGCAGCCTCGAGATCGTCCTGATGTTTTATATCGAAAACATTACCGTCTTCACCATCAGCCTGTATTACTATTCGTTTTTTAAGTTCACCGATATAATTATAAAGAGAATCGGTACGTTTTCTCACTTCTTCCGCCTTATCATACCATTCACCAGCCTTCTCCGGATTTTTTTCATGATATGCGGAAAGCTCTTTGTACAATGCCTGATTCTGTACTGACGAATTGCCTGTCGTACGCACCAAACCCTCCTCTACCTGCCGGAAACCGTTCAACACATCAGACGACACGTTTAAGGCCAGCATCGCCGTGAGGACGATATACATTAAGTTTATCATCTTCTGACGAGGAGATAGGTTTGAATTAGGAGATGCCATATTTCTGTTTTATTAAAGAAATTCCAAAAACCAAAGAATCATTCTTTATCCCTATTCGGAACGCCCGTTTCCGTCTGAACTTGTTCTGTAGGAGCCGGTTCTGCGGCCATCGGACGCTGCCCCATCGGCGAATACATATTTACAGTCATAGCCGTAAGCATTTTTTCGTAAATCTTATTCAACTGTTTCATGTATTGCGTCATCTTCTCCGTTTCTTCACAATAACGCGAACTGTCGGTTACCGAATGTTCGTACATGTCGCGTATACTCTTCAAGCCAACATTTACCCTATCGATGCAATCCAACTGGGAACTGATACTTTTCAATTGTATTTCATAAATCGTATTCAGACCGGCAATATTCCGGTTCAGATTTTCCATCTGAGTTACATAACCTTGCGAATGTTCACTTATTCCATCCGAATTATCGGTAATACTTTGATAAGAATTCAATAATACATTGGAAACTTCTGTAAGCGATTGAGTCGCATTTCTCAACCGGTTCATTTCATCAGAAATAGATGAAAGCTGATTGAGATATTGCTGCGTAGCATCCGTAAGTTCCGCCATACGGGAAAGCTGATCCGCCGCAGCAGAAAGTTTCTGTATGCTTTCGGTCAGGCTTTTCGAATCTTCTTCTTCCAATTGTATCCCGCTTAAACCAGCAGCTTGCCGAGCAGCCTCAGGTGTTATAGCTGCTACACCCGACGCAGAAGTTGTCACAGAGCCTCCTTTACCGTTACCGATAATAACAGTACCGTTTCCTCCCGAGAAATCGGGACGATCTTCGGGATCTTTCGAACCTAAAACAGGAAAAACCTGTTCCCAATCATAATCTTTAGCCGGATGGTCGAATGCCGAAAGCGTAAACATCAATGCTTCGGTAGCCATACCGATACTCAGTAATAGATTTCCGAAAGGAAGGTGCAAGATCTTAAATAAAGCACCCAGAATTACGATAGCAGCACCAATACTGTAAGCATAATTAAAAAACCGCCTGCCTGCCTCGCTCTGGAGAAATTTCTCCAATCTGTTTTTATATTTTTTATATTTTCCCATGGTCTTTGGTAGAAATTATATCCTGTTCTATTTTAATTTTCATTTACGTCCTTTGGCAAACCCAATCTGTGTACGTACACAACGGAATCCGATATACGACCTTTGCTCATTCTGATATTCCCACATACGTATATCGGAACGAATAAAGTTCGAAACGTCTTTCCAAGATCCACCGCGCACAATCTTACGCTTCATCTTATACGGATCCTCTTTTGCCGCATCGTAACGGTACTCGGGATTCATATCACTGGTATTCAGATTGGCGGTTTCGGTATAAGCAGAAGAAGTCCATTCAGATACATTTCCTGCCATATCATATAACCCGAATTCATTAGGAGAATAAGATGCGACACGCGATGTGATCAGGTTACCGTCTTTTACATAATTTCCCTTCTCGGGTTTAAAATTGGCATAAAAACAGCCTTTTTCGGCCATGGTTTCATCGCCGCTCCAAGGGAATTTATTTTCATTTTTTCCAGCTCTTGCCGCATATTCCCATTCCGCCTCGGTCGGTAGCCGATATGGCTCGATAAAAGCAGGGCCACGCCCTCCGAAAGAGGCCTGGAGATATTGCGTACGCCAAGCACAAAAAGCATTAGCCTGTTCCCACGACACACCAACAACCGGATAATCGTTATAACCGGCATGCGCAAAATACATACGCATATACGGCTCATTATAAGCATTATCGAAATCATTTACCCAAGCTGTCGTGTCGGGATAAATATTTACAATATAGGTATGCAGAAAGTCGAATTCACTCTGTAACGGTCTTGTTACCGTTTCGCGCATAATACGACCATCTTCATCGATATAAGCGGTATCTTTAGATATCATCACGACTTCATTAGGATCGACCTTTACATCGGTATCGAGAACCCGCCGAGTTGCGTCGAGACGATTCCGGCGTTTAGCCGCTTCGGTATGATTGAATATTTCATACTTAAAATTCATCTGTGCAGCGTCTAATTCACGCTGACCGGTTATCGGATTAACGCGATAAACACTTTCGATAGCCCGCAATTCATCTTCGGTAGGATTGCGCCAGGGAATCGCTTTATTCCAATTTAAATGAGGTTTTACGGGATTACCGTCCCGATCTTCTTCTATTTTAAATGCTTCGTTTCCGCCGAATGCGGGATCGGCCAAACGTTCACGGATAATAGAGTCACGTACCCAGAAAACAAATTGTTTATATTCCGAATTGGTGATCTCGGTCTCATCCATCCAAAAGGCATCTACCGAAATGCCTCTCGAATCGCGCAGATTACCCCATAAGCTATCTTTTTCCGCCGGCCCCATATTATACGCTCCGCGTTTAACCAATACCATACCGTAAGGTGCAGGTTCTCCCCACGCCGTACCGCCGACACCGACCAACTCGCCGCCATTACTGTGCGACGAAGGAGCACATGAGGCCAAAATACCGACTAAAGCCAATAATAAGATTAGTTTCTTCATAAATTACAGTATGCGAATACTTTTATGTTTATTTTTATTTTTATCAGAAAAATCGACTTTCATGCTATAGCTTACAAATACCTCATGACTACCCTTGGTAGCTTTTACAATCTTCGAGACCGGATAATCATAAGCATAACCGAAAAGAACGTTTTTTATTTTCGCACCGATCATGACGATCATCGCATCTTTCCAACGATAACCCAAGCCGCCCCAAATAAAGTTATTATACTTCAGACGAGCCGTAAGTTCTGCCTGAGTCATTTTAAAAGTAGTTTTCAGCATCATTGACGGTTGTACCTCTAATAACGTGTTTTTAATCGGGATATTGCCCCCTCCCATAAAAAAATAAGTTCTGGAGGCATAAGTCTCGTATTTTTCATCGAAACTGATCAACGGTTGTGTCAGGTGTTGAGAAGATAATCCTACATAAAAATATTTATGAGTGTAGTAGGCCCCAAATCCCATGTCAAAAGCCATTCCCTGTAACTGAGTTTGGGGTATCCCGTCTTCGGTAGTAACATGTTCATCACTGGAGGGTATATATACTTTCGTCCCGTCGAACTTCTGATTAAGTAATCCCAGCTGCAATCCCAATCCGAGTTTTCCACCCCAGAGTTTTACTTTAAAGGCATATTGCAATCCCATCGTCATCGTAGAAAAAAGGCCGATCGATTCTGAAGACAGCATCAGACCTACTCCGTGATCCTGCTTCAGAAAACGCAAAGGCATATCCGCTCCTACCAGAAACGTTTTGGGCGCCCCAGGCATTCCTACCCATTGCTGACGGGAAGAAGCAAGTATATTCAGTCGCTCGCTGGCTCCCACACTACCGGCATTATAATACGCCGGTAAGGCCCAGTATTGGCTAAACTGTGCATCCACTTGCGCCTTTAAACCCGAAAAGGCTGGCAACAATAATAAAAATGATATGAGGTATTTTACTTTCATTTTTTACGGAAGGATCTCGTAATTAACACGGTCTTCCCTTATATTGTCTTTATATAACTTAAAAACTTCATTTAAATTGTAAGACGAGCTATTTTTTAAATTGCAAAAGTAATAAAATAAAACTTAACGAAATTTGGAAGAAAAAGAAAACGATTAACAATTGAATTTCCCGGAAAAATAATTGATCAAACGTAAAAATTGTCTAACTGTACGATGTATCTGTTCTTCGGTAAAATTCACATCCATGGCATCCTCCAGAGAAATCGGCCCGGGAGCCACCGGTAATACGGCAAGAAACCCTGCATTCTCAAGCAATTCCGACTCTTCTACACTACCGCATAAAGCCACAACCGGTATTCCTTTTCCTGAAGCTCTTTCCAATATGCCAAAAGGAACTTTACCGAGTAAAGTCTGTCCGTCTATCCGTCCCTCTCCTGTAATGATCATATCTGCATCAGAAATCTGCTTATCAAACTCGAGCATGTTCAATATAATATCGATTCCGGAGTTTAATTCTGCACAAAAAAATGCCGCAAAACATCCCCCCAACCCTCCGGCAGCACCAGCACCCGAGATACATTCGACATCCACTCCCGTAAGCCTTTCGACCAGTCCTGCATAGGTTTCCATCCCTTCATCCAATAATTTTATCATTTCTTCATCTGCACCTTTCTGTCGGGCAAATACATATGCTGCACCTTGATGTCCCGAAAAAGGATTAGATACATCACTGGCTATTGTAAAATGCGATTCTTTCAGACCCGGTAGTAAACCGACAGCATCAATCGATGCAATACGGGATAAAGCTTCACCGTTGCATGTAGTTATAATTTCCCCGTTCCTATCGAAAAATCGATACCCGAGAGCTTGCATCATACCAGTACCGGCATCATTAGTCGCACTGCCTCCTATGCCAATAATAAAATTACGACATCCTCGCGACAAAGCATCTGCAATAAATTCTCCGGTCCCGTATGTCGTCGTTATACAAGGGTTCCTCTCTGCAGGTGTTAACAGAGTAAGACCACTGGCCGCAGCCATTTCGATAAATGCAGTTTCTCGGTCGGGAGAAATTCCATAGACAGCCTTTAACGGTCGCATCAAAGGGTCATGGACATCCACCAACACAGATTCTCCTTTTTTCACCTGCATCAGCACTTCTAAGGTACCTTCTCCCCCATCGGCCACAGGCAAAGTAATCACTTTACAATAAGGATATACTTCTTTTATAGCAAGTTCTACTGCTTTAGAAACCTGTATCGAAGAAACCGAACCTTTAAAAGAATCACAAGCTATGACTATCTTCTTCATAAAAATAAATGAGTCTGGATTTATATCGTAACCATATTACAAATAGATATTTTAAAATAAAAAACGTACGGAATGACAAAATATTATGGCAGATAAAAATGAAGATGCGCCAAAGTCTATCGACGCTTCTAAGTAACTTCCCCGACGAACGCATTCACCACTACGATTACAGCTGCCCGATACGTTAGGATTTATCCCCAATAATAGATATATACACAGGCATTACTCCCTAACGAAATAGAACATGCCAGAGTAATGTTCGAGCCATAAGTAGAACTAAATCGCATGGATTTCGAAATAGATAAAAAAGAAGGTTTTCCTACGCATCAGTCTCGATTACACCACACGAAGTAGTAACTGCCACACCAACCCGGAGTTTTCCTTCTACCCAAACGAAAACACTAATTTGACCGGAACCCGGCATAGCTTTTCCCGATTTTACAATGGATAATGTAAAAGTAGATTTTAACTTCGACTTTAATAGCAAAGAATTATAATTTAAACAAACGAAACAAATCCATGCAAAATCACAAAAGTCCCAGCGCGATAAATAACTATTTTGTTTATCGCGCTGGGACTTAATATTTTACTTATTTAGAAGTAATTAATATTCTTCCTCGTTAAAGAAGAAATCTTCTTTACTGGGATAATCCGGCCATATATCTTCGATACATTCGTAGATCTCTCCTTCATCCTCCATCTCCTGAAGGTTTTCGATCACTTCCAGCGGAGCGCCCGAACGCATGGCATAATCGATAAGTTCGTCTTTCGTGGCTGGCCAAGGCGCATCTTCAAGTTTCGAGGCCAATTCTAATGTCCAATACATAGTATATGGGGTTTAAAATTTATTCCTTTTTAAATTTCCGCAAAAATAAAGCAAAAAAATACATTAGCAACTTTTATTCCAGAAAATTTCAGTACCTATCTCCTTAAAACTGTTAAATCTTGCAAACACAAATAGATAATCAGAAAGACGATTCATAAACTTCATTAGATTATCATCAACCTCTGCTTGAGAGGAAACTTCACATATACGGCGTTCAGCCCTGCGACATACTGTACGACAAATATGTGAAGCAGCAGCAGCCGGCGTGCCACCGGGTAACACAAAATTAGAAATCGGAGGTAACTGCATATCGAGTTCATCGATTCGTCTTTCGATACGTAGTACATCCTCGGATTTCATACGGCTTGCCTCTCTCAATTCAGTTAATGCTGTATCTGTTGCCAAATAAGACCCGATTACAAACAGTTTGTTCTGTATAAAAGACAAAATCTCGTTCTCGGAGTCGGTCCCTTCGACCTGCATCAACCACCCGATATGAGCGTTCAGCTCATCAACCGTACCGTATGCCTCGAGACGAGGATCGGTCTTCGATACTTTAGCCCCACCTACCAATGTGGTAAAACCTTTATCTCCGGTACCCGTATAAATATTACTTTTTTTCATACATATTTCCTATTAAAATGCGACAACGTAATCCTGTTTATTTAACTTAGGATTACAAAATATCAGTCCTATATCATATAAATCCATAGTTACCCTTACATTATTATTTTCCATCCATCCGGTCCAGAATACTTTACGAGCCCGATTTCCATTAATTTCATCGATGACAATAACGGTTTCCGGGCCTAAATGGTTCTGTAAACGATCTAATAATAAAGGATAATCCTGCTCATTTGCCAGCCGATGAATACAAACAAATTGTAAACAGGGATATTGTAGTAAATAATTATCGATTGCTTCAAACAAAGCTCCGTCGGAAAATGTATCGGGAGATAAAAAAGAAGATGTAATTTCCCGAGCCACCCCGCATACAAGTTTATCCGGTTCGATGCTCCTCAGTTCTGCCGACGGATTTCCCTCATACAGATATAACGTAGATATTCCCCAAGAAGATCCTATCTCGAGTATATGCTGTGGCTTAAAATGGTTAACGAGCCGAAACAAAAGCGTTCCTTTCTTAAAAGAAATCTTTTTTCTTTTTCCTGTCGAAATATTTTCGGTATACAAAGGCAATACCTCCTTTTTAAGACGCTCGATTTCATTATAACAGTAATACATAAACGGCTCTTCGATAACTTTAGTTATCAGATTATAAGCAAAAGGAGAATGTACACCGTATCCTTTTCGGTGTCGTAAACGCCTGATGGTTTTTATGTAATATTTTCGGAGTATGCGTTTTGCCATAGCGGGGCAAAGATAATTGTTTTGATATTAAATTCCTTCGCCAGCATATAAAAATAGAAGCACGCTATAATTTCTTCCGATAAAAACAATTTTTAATGTCTTCTATCCGTTTTATATCCATAATTAACTTTAACAACCCCAATTATGAAAGACCATACCGATAAAAAATGGAAAGTACTCTCGAGCGATTATCTATCAAAAGAACCTTGGTTTACCGCTAGGCGTGAAAAAGTACAATTACCTAACGGAAACATTATACCGTCTTATTACATACTCGAATATCCCGACTGGATTAACGTCATAGCAATTACCCGTGAAGGAAAATTCATTATCGAAAAACAATACCGTCATGCATCGGGTATCACTACTTACGAACTCTGTGCCGGTGTATGTGAGAAGGAAGATGCATCTCCACTGGCATCAGCAAAGCGTGAATTACTGGAAGAAACAGGATATGGTAACGGAGCATGGCAGGAACTTGTAGTCACTTCCGCTAATCCCAGTACACACACAAACAAAGTATATTGTTATTTGGCAACAGATGTCGAAAAAATATCAGAACCTCATCTTGAAAATACAGAAGATATCGATGTATATCTTTTATCTCCCGAGGAAGTTCTCTCCATTCTCGAAAGTGGTGAAATTATACAAGCCACACAAGCACTACCTCTTTGGAAATATTTTTATGAAAAGGAAAAGAACAAATTATCTCGGTCATAGAGAATAACGGGTAAATTTCTCTTAAATCAAATTCAGGCAGTAATTTCTACACGATTTCCCTCAGGGTCGAGTATGACGCTTTCATAAAAACCGTCTCCCGTTGTACGAGGCTCTCCGATAACAGCATATCCATTTTTTCTAAAAAGCTCGGTCATTTCATCTACCTTATCTTTCGATCCGACCGAAAAAGCGAGGTGTGCCCACCCAAGACATTCATTCTCGGGGTGAAGTGTTTTTACGTCGGCACGCTCCATTATCTCAATAGCCGTTCCTCCGTCAAAGGCAACCAAATACGACGCGAATTTTTTATGTGGATTTATATATTTCTCATTAGATATTCCTCCGAAATACCGCACATAAAAATCCTTTAATTTTTCTATATCATTCGTCCAAAGTGCAATATGAGCAATCTTCATTACTATAAATCTTTTTTTAATAGTTTATCCAAAACCGGCCTCCAATCTTCTCCGTTTAACGGACAATAAGTGACAAATCCCAGCTCTTTTCCTTTTTCTATATTTCGGATACCGTCGTCAACAAACAATGTCTCTTCCGGGTTCAACCCAGAATCTTTTATCATATAATCGAATATGACAGCAGAAGGCTTACAAGCTCCCACCTCATATGAGGTATACATACGATCGAAAAAATCGCCTATAGGCTGTCCCCATGAAGTAAAACCAGAAGTACGAGCCCACCCCATAATGATCGGATTGGTATTACTGATGAGATAAACTCTATACTTTTTCCTTAATTCCAATAAATACGAAAGTTTATATTCTTCTACATCGACAATAAAACCCATCCAGGCATA
Source organism: Coprobacter tertius (assembly GCF_024330105.1). Lineage (NCBI taxonomy): Bacteria > Pseudomonadati > Bacteroidota > Bacteroidia > Bacteroidales > Barnesiellaceae > Coprobacter > Coprobacter tertius. The sequence continues at coordinate 275,359 of NZ_JANDHW010000001.1, read as the reverse complement.
ATCAATCGCTTCAGCAGATATATCTTTGCCAATATGTTCCTTCACTTTTTCATAAAACCCCTTGCGGGTAAGACGACCTTCTTCGAGATCGAGGAAAATTCCTTTCTGATGATACGGATCTATCATTTGCTCAGCATCAGCCATTCCTATTTCCTCGAAACGTTTTACGGCTTTGTCACGATCGAGAGATAACAATACTCCTCCCAAATCGAAAACAATGTTTTTGATCTCTCCCATATCTATTTCCTTTATCAGCGTGCACAATAAGTTTCCAATTTATCAAAAAAACGAGACATCTGATACCCATCCATCAACCCGTGATGTGCTTCTACATTGGTCGGCATCCAGATACGGTTTTTATCCTTAATTAATTTACCATTAGTAATACGTGGCATATCGGCATCTTTCAAATCCTTATGCGGATGTTTTACCGAAGTAAATGAGACCCATGGTAGCACCGAATGTAAAATAAGATTACGGCGGAAGCTTTCGGGATCATGACCGTCTTGTTGCAAATGAACATGAAGACGTCTCGAAGCATCTTCCATAAATTCTTCAAAGGTGGGTTGATTTTGGAAATAAATGAAGGAAATGTCTCCATTGCCACGCGATACGATAGATGCTCCGTCGAGATTACCAATATCCCAAATCTCATCATCGATAATTCGCAATCGGAACTCAGTAACTTCATTAGCGGCTTTCAAAAGATAATAATAAGAAGACAGAAAAAAACTCCTTTTATTTTCAACACAATCTTTATATAAGCGCGTAACCTCAACATTTGTAGTTAGATTAAATGTAGGGTCTGCATAATCTTTAAACAACTCATACGTTTTTTTTCGGGGCCATTGCGATACATCAAATCGTTCCATCTCATCGTTTAATTAAAAGTACCTGTAAAGGTAGTCAATTCACCTCAAACAGCCGGGTTCAGATTTGTATTTTTTCATTTCCAAGAAAAGAATTACCGAAAGTAACGTATCTTTGCATCGAATTACTCGAACATAAAAATGGCTGAACTTTTCGACGAACCCTGGAAATGGGTAGTTTTTTTCTGTTGCACTTTTCTGACGGGAATCGCCAAAAGCGGTATTCAGGGAGTCGGCAGCCTAACAATCCCCATATATGCACTACTTTTCGGGGCAAAAGCTTCCACAGGCATTATACTACCCTCGATACTCGTCGCAGATATAATGTCGGCCTGGTTAAACAGACATCATATACACTTCACCTATATTTTGCATCTGATACCTTGGGCGGCAGCAGGCCTCATACTGGCATTATTCACCGGTAAAAACATGCCTTCGGTGCAATTCGGCAAACTAATGGCAGCCTGCATTTTAGCCGGCCTTATCGTCATGACCGTTATGCAACATCATACCTTTACTCATCGACAAAAAAAATGGTTACGCCCTTTATTCGGTATACTGGCCGGTTTTTCGGCCTTGATTGGAAATGCAGCAGGGCCAGTCGTATCGGTTTACCTTTTGACGATGCGACTTCCTAAATACGCATTTGTAACGACCAGTATATGGTTTATTTTTATAATGAATGTCGTAAAATTGCCGATACAAATATTCGTTTGGGAGAATATTCCTCCCACCTCCTTTTTGCTCGCCCTATTTGCCATACCCTGTATTTTACTGGGTGCATTTACCGGAAAATCTATCATACGGATACTTCCCGAAAAAGGATTCCGAATTATTATAACTATACTCGTGATAATTTCTACTCTACTTATGATAATACGATAAATAAAGCGATATGAATATACTCGAAACTCTTTCGAAAGAACAATTAATTGAATTGGTACATATTTTCTCAAAAAATATGTCGGCCCTCGATGGGGTATGGTTTCAGTCGGTTGAATCAAAATTCGGCATGGACGAAGCAATGTATCATGATTGCAATGTTTGGAAAAGATATTCGGATTCGGAAGGAAAACGGATAAAAAAATTTTTGAAATTATCTGATCGTCCGGGAGTCGAAGGCCTAAAACAAGCATTGGCTTATCGTTTTAATGAATTTCTTAACGACACTGAAATCATTATCAAAGACAATACCTTGATATACCGGGTAAATAATTGCAGAGTACAAACCGCCCGCTCGCGAAAAAGCATGCCTTTTCACCCCTGTCTGTCGGCCGGATTAATGGAATATACCTATTTTGCTCTTGCTATCGACGACCGTTTTATTTGCGAACCGATAAGTTGCTACCCGCAAGTATCCGATCCTACTTGCGCATGCGCCTGGAAATTTACACTCGATACCCAAAAATAGAGATTAAACAAAACAATATCAATAGACACATTTACTTTGTAACAACTCCCGACTGTATAAACTTCATTTATTTGAATCAATAACTTTTATCGTAAAATATATAAAAAGGGGAAACAGATTTGTCTCCCCAATAAATTTACCAAAAGCTATTTATTTATAAAATATAAGGAGTAAGGTATTTTATAATTACATATCCGCCACCTATTAACCAGGCATACAAAACCAAAGCTAATATAAATGGTTTAGCTCCTGCCTTTTTAAATTTTTCGATACTAGTTTCAGCACCTAAAGCTGTCATAGCCATGGTTAACAAAAATGTATCGAAATTATTGATTCCGGTTACAAACCTACCCGGTAGCAAATCGAACGAATTAAAACCGATTACCAACAAAAAACCAATTGCAAACCAGGGAATCGTAATCTTACTTTTTTGACCTTCTTTTCCCCCCTTATTTTTCCCTGCACCTGCACGTACCATCGCAAAACTTATAATCAACAATACCGGCACCAGCATCATTACCCTTATCATTTTTACAATGATAGCCGAATCGGAAATATCCTTACCCATCGCATCACCGGCACCTACTACATGTGCAACCTCATGCAGCGTAGATCCCGTAAAAATACCCATTTGCTCATGAGAAAGATCAAATACTCCCGTTCTGTACAAAAACGGATATAAAAACATAGAGATCGTTCCGAATATGACGACAGTAGAAATAGCAACCGCTGTTTTATACGGCTTACTGCGTATCGTCGCTTCCGCACCTAAAACAGCTGCAGCTCCGCAAATACCGCTTCCGACCGATGTAAGTAATGCGGTATCTTTATCCATTTTCAAAATTTTGCCAATATATATGCCTCCGATGATGGTAACGGTAACAATAATAGCATCTATAATTATCGCAGGCAAACCCACTGCTACAACATCTTGAAAAGTGAGCCTGAACCCATACAATATAATGCCCAACCGTAATATTTGTTTTGTACAAAATTGTATCCCGGGTATCCATGTACCAGGCAGATGATTCCGTAAACTATTAGCATATAGCATACCCAAAACAATACCTACGATCATCGGGCTGAACGAAAGTTTTTTTACAAATGGAATGTCGCCGATATAAAACGCCGCACAAGAAAACAATACAATCAACAAAATACCGTGGAGCATACTCCCTCTCTTTTCACTAAACATTATTTTTTCTTTTTTAATGTTACTATTAAAATCAGATGCAAAAGAACATAATTCTTTTCACATAACAACCTTCTATTTTGTTATTACCGATAACTTTTAGTTATCAGTTTTTTTAAAGACTATCCATTTCAATAACATGATAAAACCTAAACACGCATTATCTAAAATTTTATCTAAAGCCCTAAGAACAAAAATATTTTATTATATTTGCATAGTTTAATTAATTGAAATCTTACTACTTCATACTCCGGGTAAAAAATCTTATCATGAAAAATCTCCTTATTTATAACTGTATATTTCTTTTACTGTTCATTTGCTGTAAAGAAACCAAATCGATACATCAAACCTCTACAACTTATAAAGAAGATAATCATAAACAAAAAATCGAAAACTCACTGCCCGTCTTTTTAAGAGAACCCGAAGATTCATTTAAGACTTATTACAAAGACAGCGTAAGAAAGAAACATATCGATGGCGTAGATCGCTGGTATTCTGGTGAAGAATTAATGGATGGAGATTATAAGGATTTTTATTTCGACAAATTCGATCTGTGTTATTCAATCGCTCGTTACAGGGATGGGATAAAAAATGATACCGTACGGTTTTACAGTACAAGAGATAATCGCTTGATGGAAATCATAGTACGTCCCGACAGTATACACGAATTTTATACTTCATATTCATCTAACGGGCTTCCTTATATCTATTATGAGGCGACTAAAGGGAAACTCGACGGATGGCGGAAACGTTGGTTCTATGACGGAACCCCAGACTGGTTTGAACAATACAAAGGCGGAAAGTTAAACGGAGAAACCCGCCGATGGTTTCCTAACGGATATCTCTCTCTGGTAGAAAGATACCGCGACGATGAAAAAATATTACCCTTCGAAACATGGTATTACAGCCAGTCGAGTGATGATTTTTTATATCACCTCGGTACTAAAAAAGCCCCCGACCGTTACACGATTACGTATGCGACATGGGAAGACGACACAGATTCGTACCGGATTACCGAAAATTACAAAATCGGAGAAGATGGTATTAAACAGCTTTATAAACGTATATATTCCACTCCATACGATGAAATATTCAGATTAACTAAAGACGATTGCGACTCGGTCAGCAAAAAAATAATAAAGAAAAACGATAATGAATTTCTCGAAATACGGGACTATAAAAAAGGACGTTTGATTTATCTTGAAACTTGTCCTTTATATTTTGGAGATGGTTCAAATATATGCGCCGAAAGTTATTCGAAAGATGGTAAAATCATTAATAGATATATATACGACTATGAAAGTGAAACGCTGGTTCCTTTACGTATTTACAGCAATATGGGTGCCCATGTGAAGGGTATAAACCACCGGGAATACGTAACCCTGACAAAAAGAAATTATAATAAAAAACTCAATCCCGGATCGAAACAATTCACGCTGAATGGCGATAGCCTGACTTTACATTGTCAAACCGGAAATATTACCTTGTTGAATCATGATTATAACGAGGATGAAGCAGCAGACTTTTCGTGTGAATGGGTATACGACGGATACGAGCCTGAACATAATTTGCATTTTTTCCATTTCGAGGGATATGAGTCGTGGTATTATTTTGTAATGAATGCTGCGACAGGAGAAGTCACCGAATTTAAGTCGAATAGTATTCCCGTTTTATGCGAAGGGACAAACTTGTTTTTAACTAATTACGAAAATCCTTATATGGGAAATCCTTATATCTACGTATATAAAATACTTCCCAATGGGCGATTGGCTCAAATCGCCTCACTCGAGCGTGGAGGTTATAATTTCTACGAATCCGACCTCGAAAATTTTATCTGGATTGGCAATCGATCGTTTGTAGCGACAAAAAAAATCCCCACCGATTCGAATTCTGTAGAGAAAGAATTTTTAGAAAGCTTGCCCCAGTACGTGCGCATAGACATCACTCCCGACGCTTTAAAAGAATCTAAACCGCTCCCGTTGTCGAACCGGCCGGAAGAATTGAATACGATTATAAATAATTTCCATAACGAAGCGAACGCCGAAAACCAAAATCATTAAACAATCTCCCATTCAAAAAAAATATCACGATTAAAAAACAAACGCCTTTCTCCTTTATTGAAGAAAGGCGTTTGTTTTTTTGATATACTGTTTTCCTCACGGATTTACAGGTGTAATGCGGAAGGAATACTCGTACAGACTATTCGATTTTATAAGATATTTCGGTAATTGACGAGGACCACAACTGGCATTTCCCAACCCGCGCTGTATGCAATCGAGGGTAAGAACTACCTCGGCACGCCGCACCGCATCCCGATCGTGTCCGTGTACAATATCCCATAATTGAGGATCGGTAAAATGCAATGCCGTAAAACGCAAGTTATCGAGCGAAGTAATTTTTATACCCTCTCCTTTCTGATTGGTAAGCTCCAACCAACGAACATCTTCCCGATTACCCATACTTTGTGAACGCACATAAGATTCTTCCATACCTGTTACCGTATTTTTATAAATACCCACGTATGCCGCGTCTTTACGATCCCAATAATTTTCTATGGGACCACGCCCATACCATTCTACCTGTTCGAGTGTCGGGTTAAGGCTTACTTGTAACCCGATACGGGGTAAGGCAAATTTCGCGCTGGTGGGGAAGGATCCTTTTACATCGATAGTACCATCAGAGTTAATTACATATGTAACCGAATACTTCTCTGTAATCGGACGTTCCGGACGATCGATATTTACCACAAACGATGTATTTACAGTCGCCGAACGTTTGTCTTCAGAAATTTTCCAATCGAAAACAGTGCAATCCAAATGTGTCGACCAGTTTCCGAAATCATTTCTCTCGTTACTGATCGAACGGTACCAATTGTAACCAAACCCGGTCTTATCGTATATCATCTCCGTACCATTATAACGCAATGAAACCATTTTACCGTCTTTCGTATCGAAAGCGACATAAAAATGCGGAGATTTAAAATCAAGGACGTCACCCGAAAGCGATGTTTTCAACGTATCGGAAGATGCATTTACCCAAGCTGGGACTTCTACCCGCGGTGTTATAGCAAACTGCTCGGTAGCCACTACATGCCCGGCTTCGGCCCATACACAATCGGAATTTAAAAGAATTCCCAGATTTACAAAATATTCACTTCCCGGTTGGATATCTTTTGTATAAGGTATTGTTACGGTAACTTCTCCGTTAGGAGCTACATTTCCTAATGGCATAGAACCGTCATTTATCACTTTCCCGTCTTTCTGCAACGTCCAGTACAGATCAAATTGATCGAGATTAAGAAAATCGTATTTATTAATAATCTTTATTTTACCGGCTGCAATATCCTCTGGTTTGAATTTGATATATTGATAAACTTTCTTTACTTCGAGTAATTTGGGTGTTATCTGACGATCGGGTGTCACAATTCCGTTACAGCAGAAATCGAAATCATTGGGTTTATCTCCAAAATCGCTACCAAAATAGTACCGATTTTTTTTCTCGTCATACTTACAGATTCCTTGATCTACCCAATCCCAGATACAACCTCCAATCATTCGTTCAGACTTATTTTCGATATAATCCCAGTATTCAGCCAGGTTTCCGATCGCATTTCCCATAGCATGAGCATACTCACAAAGGAAATAAGGTTTCTGATGTCCATTGCGGTCTTCTTTAATCATAAAATCTACCGAAGGATACATACGTGAGTCCATATCGGCAATTTCATTAAATCCTTCATAATGTATCGGACGCGAATCGAGAGCACGTGCTGCCTTATAAACCGCTTTAAAATTATTACCGTTACCGGACTCGTTTCCCATCGACCAGAAAATTACCGAAGGATGATTTTTATCACGTTCAATAACCCGTACCATTCGATCGACATACGCCGGAATCCAGCTTTCCTTTTCACTAATCGAATTATTCCCATGACATTCGAGATCGGCTTCATCCATCACATACAAACCGTAATAATCATATAATGCATACATTTTGGCATCATTAGGATAGTGACTTGTACGTATTGTATTTAAATTATAGCGTTTAAACAGAAGAATGTCTTCAATCATCGATTCTACCGGAACAGCTTTACCGAGTTGCGGATGTATGTCGTGACGATTAGCTCCTTTGAAAAATACCTGTTCGTTGTTGATATATACCCGATTATTTTTAATTTCGATTTTACGGAAACCGTACATAGTCTGGAAAGCTTCCAATGTTTTACCGTCTTTATCAAGTAATTCTACGATAGCGGTATAAAGATAAGGAGTTTCTGCAGTCCACAACTTAGGATTTTTAATCGTAACCGAAGCATTTTCCACCGCCTCTTTTCCTTTAGCCAACGGATCGATTTTTTCATTGATCAGAGCGACCTGTTTTCCATCTGCATCCAAAAGAGTTAACTGAGCCACAGCCACATCAGATTTTTTCTTACCGTAATTTTTCACATTAAACCTGACGTTCATTTCAGCTTTGCTCAAATCTTCATTAAATCCGGAAGTAATATAATAATCTCTTAAATGCAATTTTGGGGTAGCATAAACGTAAACATCCCGGTGAATACCACTGAGTCTGAACATATCCTGATCTTCGATATAGCTTCCGTCACTCCAACGGTAAACCTCGACAGCCAAAACATTCTTTCCTTTTTTCACATAGGGTGTAATATTGAATTCCGCATCGTTATTAGCTCCTTGGCTATAACCGACTTTCTTCCCATTCACCCACACATACATAGCACTATATACTCCATCGAAATGCAAGAAAATTTCATCTCCTGACCAATCGGCAGGAATCTCGAAATTGCGACGATACGAACCAACCGGATTCGGTTCTTTCTCATTGGTATATCCTTTTTGAGTCTGTATAAAAGGAGGATTATTACGGAAAGGATAAGTAATATTAGTATAAATCGGGGTTCCGTAACCGTGCATTTCCCAATTAGAAGGAACAGGGAGCTCATCCCAGGCGGATACATCATAGCTTGGTTTATAAAAATTAACCGGTCTTTCAGATGGCTGTTTTACCCAATTAAATTTCCAGTTTCCATTCAAAAGCTGGTAACGTGAAGATTGATTTCTGATCCACGGTTTCTGATACGACGGATCATTTTTTAACGCCTGAACCGATGGGAAAGGAACATATGTCGTATGCCCCGGCTCCTTATTAATAGCAAATATCGCTTCGTTCTCCCAATCGTTTTCACTAGTCGTTTTGAGAGCATCGAATTCGACTTTCAAATTCGATTTTACCAATTTCCAGTGTTGTAACCGATTGGAAGCATCGGGCTTAAGCTGAAAAACGGTCTCTCCCACAGCACCTTCATCAGGTGATCCGAGATTCATATTACTACTTTTACTCGTAAAAGTATAAGTATCTTTACCCACAGGAGTCAGTGTCCATTGCTGGTTCCCGTTATTCTGTTGTGCATCCCACTGAATAACGCGCCCCACATTCTGACCGTGATTACCATTATCGAGCGCTTTCCCCGATAAAGGACTTACGATCTGATAACATCCATTATCCAAATGCACCAACGCCCATACCTGAGAGGTCTTCTTAGGGACACGGGTCGCAATAAAAATATTGGAATTATTGTCAAGATTACTTTGATTATCAAGAACCAAACCGTTTACATTGACAATCTCATACAAAACTTTCGTATCGATCGACTGTGCGTAAACTGCCTGACAAAAATTCATTGCCATCAGGATAACGAAACATGACATCGTACGGTACAAAATTCTAGTCATACGCATTATTTTAAGATTAACTAATTATTATATCTCAACCACATCGCATAAAAATATCTCATTTTGAAATTCATCAATATATATGCGAAATAATTTAAAGCAAAACATTAAAAAAAGAGAAACGGTAAAACTAAAATATCCCGATATCCACTCTCCGACGCAAAGATATGAAAATTTTCAGAACTGTCTATTCTCCTATTATTTTTCCTTAATTTCAGCTTAAGAAAAGGGGATACCGAAGTTTCGGTATCCCCTTTTCTTCTTATATAAAAATTTACACTGCTTTACTTTTTAAGCACTTTTACCGCCCGTGTTTTCTCACCGGTAATTACCTTAACGAGATAGATACCCGACGACCACCGTGATGAGTCTATCGGAGTATTATCACTTTGTACATGTACCGCTTTTCCAGTAGAATCAACGACGATTATTTGCTGTATTTCTTCATCGGTTGCAATATTCAACATTTGTTCCACAGGATTGGGATAAACCGAGAAAAATTTCGTTTCACTTTTCACAGCGTCTTCCTCTCCGGGATTTACATCGAAGTTATAAGTTCCCGATTTCAGCTCATATTTCGCTTTACCGTCTTTTATTTCTACAAATGTCACACCTTCGGCTTCGGCCACAGGCTTACCGCTTTCGAAGATTTCATCGTTTTCTGAAACTACCGGCAAATATAAGGTAGCGGTTGTATTGGCCGGAATCGTTGCGGTATAGGTAATACGTCCATCGTCTTTACGCGTCCAAGCACTCTTTATATCTCCATAATAAGAATTATAAGTCGCTTTTGCCCACGTAATACGTTCTTGGCCATCGGGGAAGGATGTACGATTATCGGGAGTCGGTTGAAGAATTACATTCTTAAATCCGGGGTTGGATTCATCAGCTTCGATACCGGCTACATAACGATACATCCATTCAGAAACAGCTCCATATGAATAGTGATTAAACGAATTCATCGTAATATCTGAATGGAACCCGCGTTCTTTAGTGTAAGAATCCCAACGTTCCCAAATAGTAGTCGCCCCTTGGTCGACACTGTATAACCAAGACGGATTTTCCCGTTGTAACAGTAGATTATATGCAGTACCGTCTGCACCTAATTGGCTGAGAGTCTGATTCAGGATACCTGTTCCGACAAATCCGGTCTTTAATTTATTCCCGTTCTGTTTAATTATATAATTCAAATTTGCCAATCCTTTCTCTTTTGCCGTCTCAGTGGGGAAAAGATCTAATTTCAGTGCCAACAAATAAGACGTTTGCGAGGTAAGCCTCAATAAACCACTTGGTTGGGTATATCTTTTTTGGAATTCTTCTTTAATTTTACCATACAAGTTTTTATACTCTTCGGCTTTCACGGCATACTCATCATCCGGAGAAGTGCTCAACGCTAACGATATTTTCTCCATCAGTTGCGCTGCATAAGCATAATAACAAACACTAACGTATCTCGAATCGGTAGACTCGAATGCAACCCAGTCTCCATAATTCGTACCAGCACCATTATATTCATAACCGTCGCCCTTCTGATTGGCAAGGAATCCCATGTATTTCTCCATCGATTCATAATTTTCTTCCAAAATCGATTTATCTCCATACATCAAATAAACGGTCCAGGGAACAACAAGTCCGGCTTCTGCCCAAGCTGCATTCCCATAGCCTACCCATGCATGCGGAGCCACATCGGGATATGCACCGTCATTGCGCTGACTGTTTCTCATATCACCCATCCATTTGTGATAGAATGCTTTTACATCGGCATTATAAGTAGCTGCACGAGAGAAAATCTGCGTATCACCCGTCCATCCGAGACGTTCGTCACGTTGCGGACAATCCGTAGGAATACTCAGGAAGTTACCTCTTTGTCCCCAAATTACATTCTGATACAACTGGTTAACAGCAGAATGACTGGTCTCGAAAGAAGAACCTTCTTCTGTTACAGAGCCGACTACTTCTCCGGTAAGAGCACTTATCTCTACCTCCTGCGTGGCAGTTACTTCACAGTAACGGAATCCGAAAAATGTCGTCGAAGGATTATATGTCTCACCAGCTTCATCGCCTTTGAGCGTATAATACATCGTTGCCTTGGCATTTCTCAGGTTAATTGTATAAATACTCCCTCCGGGGCCATCGTCACCACGTTTAGTATCGCCTTTATCGTTCAACATCTCACCGAAACGGAATTTCATCTTCGTTCCGGCTTCACCTTTGGCGGTAAAACGCACCCAGCCGACCATATTTTGTCCCAGATCATAAACAACCGTCTGACCTTTTTTAAGCAGTACAGTTCCCTTTCCATCGATAGTTTTCACTACATTAATCATTCCGTAAGCAGTTCCGGTTTCTTTTGCCCCTTCATAAACTGTAATTGTTTGCGGTTCGCGACGCAATTCGTCACGGACTCTTACCGCAGGACCTACAAATGCAGAAATTTTTCCTCTGAAATCGGTATTAACAGCCGTTTTATACCATTGCGAAGCATCGAACCCGGCAACCGACCAGTCTTTCTCTTTGCGAGCATCGTAACTTTCTCCGTGATATATATCACCCTTCATTACAGGTCCATCGGTAGAAGACAACCAGGTAAGATCTGTTACAACAGTTTCGTTGGAACCATCGGTATACTCTATCAGAAGCTTTGCAATAAAACCGAGTTCGGGACTTCCATACTCGCTATGTGCAATGTCTCCATTCCACCATCCCGATGAAACCTGGGCTCCTATTGCATTCTGGCCTTGTTTGAGTAACTGAGTTACATCATAAGTCGTGTAGAATATCTCTTTTGAATAATCGGTCCAACCGGGTTTCAACTCATCAAAAATCATCGAATTATCCGACTGCAAATGCCCTACACGATCTCCGTTAATGAAAATATCGTATACACCCAAACCCGAAGAATAAATCTTAGCCGATTTTACTTCACGAGCGACATTGAACTCTTTGCGGAACATCGGGATACCCATTGAAGAATTTTGCAAAATACGAGTATCTCCGTTACGGGAATACATTTTCAATTTTTTGTTTCCGTCAACATCGATAACTTCCCCATCTTCAAATTGAGTCGAAGCGTCTTCGAAATTTTCAGAGAAGGTTACTTTTGAAGTTTCCACCCCCTCGACAGTCGTATAAGTGGTAACCTTTACATTATCAAAATAAGCGATTTCATCGGTATTATTGCCAACATAAGCTCTGAATCCGATAAATCCGTTATGTAAATTTGCATCGGTATCTTTAAATGTATCCACCAATACATCATCGATATAAGTTTTAACGATTCCCTCGGCTACTTCTATCTTCAGATGTCTTTCGGTATTCAGTAAATCAGCTTTCGAATAAAAACTACCGATATTAACATCACTGTAATTGGGGTTTCCGCCCGTATAAATATGACGACGTAATAACGGTGCATTGGCATCATCATGGGTATTTACCGCCCACATATACATATTCTGCGTATTTTTGGCCGAGAATATGATACCTGCATTATCTTTAATCAATGTCATATCCATTTCTATCGTATATTTATCGGAAGACTTTTTATCAGAAATCTGCCAAGAATATACTGACATGAACGCTCCCAATACATAAAGACGACCATCTTCGACAGTTCCTTTCGTGAATTTGAAATTGCCTGCATCAGAGAAATCTTCCGAGAACAATTCTACTTCCTGCCCTCCGGTAACTGTCGTTACTTTAAAGTTGTCGTAATAGGCAGCTTCCAATGTAGAACTTGCTTCAGCTTTATCGGCCCTAATTCCTACCAGGCCATACCCATAATTGCCGCCCCTCGGATTTTCACGGGTATCGATCAACTTACCGTCGATATAAGTTTTAGCAACGTTTCCGGTTACATCGATACGCATATTATAAACTTGTCCGGCTTGTATATCGACTATATCGGTAAGATTTACATTATCATGGCAAGCCCCATTGCCGCCTCTCCAAGAATGCGGGCGCAAAAGGGGGTAACCCTTTTCGATATTAATCTGCCACATATAAAAATTTGAGGCATCGGTTTGTCCGAAACAAATTCCAGCCGCAATATCCTTTACCTCGAAATCTACCGAAACTGAATAATCGGAAATAACATCGAGATCGGGTTCTATTTTTTTCTGCCAAACATATACAGTTCCGAAAGCACCTTCCACTTTCAAACGTCCTTCTTCGACCGTACCTCCGTTAAACGCATAATTAGCAGGATCGGAAAAATTCTCGGCAAACAAGATTTCTTCTTTTCCTTCTTTTTCGGTAGTCATTCTAAAATTATCGTAATAAGCTAAATCGACCGTTTCACTTTCTTCTGCTCTATCGGCACGAATACCTAATTTGCCACAGCCATAATTGCCACCGCGCGGATTTTCGCGAGTATCTACGAGAATATCATCGATATAGGTTTTTGCCTCTGTACCTTTAACTTCGATACGCATCGTATATACTTTATTCTTTTCGATATTTATTAAGTCGGTAAGGTCGACATTATCATGACAAGCCCCATTACCCCCCTTCCAGGAATGCGGACGCAAACGGGGGAATCCTTTTTCGATGTTCACTTGCCACATATAAAAATTCTGATCGTCGATTTGCCCGAAACAGATTCCCGCAGCGACATCTACAATTTCGAAATCTACCGATATGGTATAATCGGTTACATCGGCCCATTCGGTAACTTCTTTTTGCCAAGAATATACCGAACCGGATGCTCCCTGTACCATTAATCGTCCATCTTCAACCGTTCCGGCTGTAAACGCAAAATTATCGGGATTTGAGAAATCTTCTGAGAAAAGATCTTTTTCTTTTCCATCTTGTGAAGTAGTTACTTTAAAATTATCGAAATACGATAGTTCTACCGTTGCACTATGCTCGGCCTTATCGGCACGGATTCCTAATTTTCCGAAACCGAAATTTCCTCCACGAGGATTATTACGGGTATCGACCAACACATCGTCGATATATGTTTTCGCTTCATCGCCTACGATATCGATACGCATAGTATATGTCGTATTCGGCTGTATATCGATTATCCCTGTCAGGTCTTTTTCCTCAAGGCAAGAAGCGTTTCCATTAGTCCAAGCATGAGGCCGGAATCTCGGATTGCCGCTCTCGAGATTGATTTGCCACATAAAAAAGTTACTTGCATCGGTCATTCCGAAACAAATACCGGCTGCAACATCCTTTATTTCGAAATCGACAGAAACGGAATAATCCGTTATTTCACCGGGATCGGTATCTTCCGAATCTCCACCATCCGAACCTCCATTCTGGGATATGGTCGTTGCTTTTATCCACTGCGCACCACTCCATCCCGAATCCAATAATCCTGTTTCGAAATAAGCATTTTCGGTCGATTGTACCTGATTACCGTGGTTATCCCATACGGTAACTTGCCAATAATACCGAGTTGAAGGAGACAATGTACTACCGGTATATTCTACATGTACCGAACGATCGGAATCGATCTGTCCCGAATCCCAAACAGAATTAGACCCGGCTGCATCGGTAGAAACTCTTATAGAGTAAGCCGTTTGTACCGTTCCCCTCTCGGATGCATCCAATGCCCAACTGAAATGCGGAGTCGCCACATCGATTCCGACCGGATTCTTCAACGATTCCACACGTAAATTTTTCACTTTAGGAGCTGAATCTGCAGCATAGACCGTTACAGGCCAGCCTATCAGAAACGCTATAAATGCGAACATAGTACTTAATAATACTGCCCGCACAAGCTTTGAAGAATGATACTTCATAAATACTAAAATTTTAAAGGTTAATTGTATTCTTTTTTGATAATATTTTAATAATAGAAAAGGAATCGATTCATCCGGTAAAAGGGATAAAAACTTCGGAGTGGTTAAAATTCATTTTTCATGGTCAGGTCGTTATATTCTTTAACGAGCACATTAAATTATGTGATGTTACGTTTTTTCAAATACAAAAATATAGTACACTTATCAATTCTTATTTTACAAAATGATTTATGTACTCAAAAAAATGATTCCCATATTACATTATTTTGACATAATTATCTATCTTTACCCCAGAACAACACATAACCTATTATAAAACAAATAATTCCGGATCTTATTTCTATATATACCATATATAATCCATACTATGAAAAACGGATTAAACATCAAATATCTGATTGCAAACGAACAAGACATCCAATGGGGACTTACTGTTAATACCGCCGGATACCAACAAGTGGAACCTCATTCTACTTATCCGCCTCGCAACCATCCCAGCCGCTACCTTTTCTCTACCGAAAAAGGACGTATCCTGAATGAATATCAATTATTATATATTACAAAGGGAAGCGGACATTTCATGTCGGCAAATCATAAACGTATCCCGATAAAAGAAGGCAACATGATTTTACTCTTCCCCGGAGAATGGCATAATTACCGCCCCGATCCGAATACAGGGTGGGATGAATACTGGATCGGATTTAATGGAGTGAACATAGATAAAAGAATAGAAACCGGATTCTTCAGCAAACAAAAACCGATTTTCAATTTGGGAATACATGATGAAATCGTCACTCTTTATAAACAAGCCATCGATGTCGCTAAAAACCAAAATACCGGATTCCAGCAAATGTTAGCCGGTATCGTAAATTATATTCTCGGCTATGCCTACTCATACGATCGACATTGCACTTTCGAGGACCTCAAAGTAGTCAATCAAATAAATAAAGCCAAGATACTTTTCAACGAGTTATTGCATACTTCTATACAACCCGAGGCGATCGCCCGTCAGGTAAATATGAGTTACTCGTGGTTCAGACGTATATTTAAGCAATATACCGGTTTTGCACCGGCACAATATCTTCAGGAAATAAGAATCCAGAAAAGTAAAGTATTGCTTACCAATACTTCACAAAGCATAAAAAATATCGCTTATGAAGTAGGTTATGAGAATCCCGATTATTTTTGTACAGTCTTTAAAAAAAGGACCGGGATTACCGCCATGCATTACCGCGAATTCACGCAAGGAAAAAATTTATAGTATCGATACTTTTCAAATACGTTTATCCTCCCATTTTCCTTTTTTAAAATAAAGGTAGGAAAACAACAAGATAAATCCGGCATATATATGCTCTGTTGTCCAGCAAACAGCAACATCAACTCTAAAATGGAAAATAAGAACAGAGACATATCCGATATATATCGCAAGAGTCAGAAGCTCGAGCCATAAAGCGGTACGAGTATTTCCGGTACCCGAAACAGCCTGAAAATATACATTTCCGGGAACAGAAAGCAAATAAGAAGAACACAATACCATAAGAGCCGGAATCGAAGCCTTAATCAATACTGCAGAATCGGTATAAATATGCAAAATCAAAGACGGAAAACAAACAAAGAATAAAAGTAGCGGTATTAAAAAAATATAAGTAATACCGATACATTGTTTCAAAGTACCTTTTACATAACGACTTTCTCCCGCCCCCATCAAGTTACTAATCAGCGTGCTGCATGTTGATGCAAAAGCAATCATGACCATAAAAGGTAAAGCCGATACATTACGAATGATGTTGGATATAGCCAAAGGACGTTCCCCCAAATGCTCTACCGCCAAGAAAAACAAAAACCAAGTAGAAAGAGAAACGAAATTTTGTATCATCGTCCAGAAAGACACATTCAGAATCCTCTTTAATAATTTAGGACGAAATGTCTGCAAATGATTCAACCCGTATTTTTTTACATCTACTCTACGATAAGTATATATAACGAAAAATAAGACTGAAACCAACTCGGCCAATGACGATCCGATCGCCGCACCGGCAATTCCCAATGCCGGAAAACCAAATTTACCGAAAATAAAGATATAATTGAATACGACATTGGACAATACCATGACAACAGAATTGAGAGTAAGGGTCTTTGTCAGCGTTGTACCTACAAAAAAAGCTCTGAACATAACGCCGATAAACGAAAAAAAGAAACCGTATACCCTCCAGTTGATATAACTCACTGTTGCTTCGTAAACGTGGGGTGAGGAAATAATATTTTTCAATATCCGAGGCGAAAAATATTGTGAAAGAGAAAACATAACTACCGCAAGAAAAAGAAGAAAATAAATTCCCTGGTAAAATACACTGCCTATTTGAGTATATTGCCCTTCTCCGTTACGACGTCCGATAACGATTTGCGATCCGATACTAAACCCGAATGCAATCATAAATATAGCCATATAATACACCCCTGCTAAAGCAGATGCACCTAACTCGATCTCTCCTACTCGTCCCAAAAAAGCCGTATCGGTCATCCCGATAAGTTGTTCCATCACCAAACTGATAAGAATAGGATAAGCAATATGAAGAATTTGTTTGTAACTATATTTTTTCTGAGATTTCATAGCCTGCAAAGGTAAAAATTATTCCTTATTCATAATTGTAAAAAATCGCATATTTTAACGGGTTACATAAATGAATTTATTTTATACGAACCAATATATACAATACGCTGTTATTGCATATATTTAAATACAATTCAAACAGTTTATAATGAGCCCGTTTTCTCTTTTACAATTGATATCGTTTATTTTTGTAATGGGTGGCATTTTCACATCGCTTATCCTAACCATCTCTCTTTTCCGTAACCGGCAACCCATGAAAATTATGAATGCCGTATGGATACTTACCGGGTTATGGGCAAGTTTTGCTGCAATACCCGCATATTTCCGGTTAGGATACAGGAAAGATAGAATGGTTATAGGAATAGGAAATAATGGAATGAATATGGATATGAACGAATCTCGCCCCCAATGGCATTCGGTCACACTATCTACATTGCATTGCGGTGCCGGTTGTGTTCTTGCCGATATCATCGGAGAGTGGTTTACCTACTTCATACCTGTCAGTATCGGCGGAAGTGTTCTTATCGGTAATTGGCTCCTTGATTTTATTCTCGCACTCATCATAGGTATTTATTTTCAATATTTTGCAATAAGGCAAATGGAAAAAATCTCAGCCAGAAAAGCCTTCATAAAAGCCGCAAAAGCAGATACCCTTTCTTTAACGGCCTGGCAAATAGGCATGTATACATGGATGGCCATCACTCATTTCGTTATTTTTAGTGGAACTCCTCTCACAAAAACATCATGGACTTTTTGGTTTATGATGCAATTAGCCATGTTTGTGGGGTTTTTCACTTCTTATCCAATGAATATATTACTCATAAAAGCCGGAATAAAAAAAGGCATGTAATATAATTACAGAAAAAACAATTAAAAGTTGTTTATACTACATGAAAGGATGCGATTATTTTTAAATCGATACATCCATATTTTCAATTTATAGATAAATAACCAAATGATCTTTAGTTTTAATGATCTCTATAATAATTCTCGACAAACTACTTTTATACTCAAAACGATATTTCTCAATTATTTAGACCTATTTCTTTATTTCCGGTCTTCTTTTACAAAAAAAAGAAACAATAATATCGGATTTACTAACCTATTTTGTGTAAAATCTTAAATACAGAACATAAATACATAAATTTAGACCTTGTGGCTATCCAATTAATACCTTTACTTTGCAATTTCTTTATCACACATATATATTTATAAACTACACAAAAAGATTATGAACAAAAAATTTACTCTTTTTATTGTTGCCGTTCTGTCGGGCATTGCCAGTTTAACGGCCAATGCCCAGAATATCAAAGGCGATTTCGACAGCCCGTGGGTAAAAGATACGAAAGGAAACGGTGCGCTTCCGGGTATGTATCTGCGTCCCGGCGTTCAACCACAAGGATGGGAAGCTTCTAACGTGCATCAAAAAGTTCTGCTTGCAGTTGAGGATATTTTAGTAACACAAGATGCCGATCGGTTGGGTAAAACCGACGGGTATTCCGTAAAAATGGAAAATAAATCGGTTGGAGTTGCAGCCCTTGGCATTACGTCTCCCGCTCCGGGTTATATCACTTTAGGTACCCCTTGGGTATACGCTATTATGGATCTCTCTGCGTGTGACGGAGGTACAGTCGGGGGTGTCGAATTCGTATCCCGCCCCGACTCACTCGTAGGATTTTATAAAAGAACTCTGGCTGAAGGAACAGAGCCGGAAAATGCGCTTATCCTCGCCTATTTCTGGAAAGGTACCAGCATTTCTAACGTTCCAGTAAATCCCAAGGGGGGGTTAACTTCAGATGAAACCCAAGAAGTACAGGACCAAGACCTTTGTATTTTAGGTAAAAAAGAGGCTGGCGGTAATGCACAACTCATCGGTAAAGCCGAATATATCATCAGCAAAGAATTAAAGGACTGGAGCCGCATCTCTATTCCGGTAGAGTATAATGGAAACACTGCCGCCCCTGAGAAAGCAAATATCATTATTTCGGCATGCAATTACTGGAATCGCAGTGAAATCGTACCCGGAAATAGCCTTTGGGCAGACGATGTAAAATTCATTTATAACACCAAACTGAAATCGGTAACTCTCGATGGAGAAGAGTTAAGTGGTTTCGATGAAGATACTTTCGAATATTTCCTGCCGTATGCCGATAAAGACAAAGAAATAAACGCCCACGCGTATGGCGCCACCGCATCGATAGGAATAAATCAGACCGAAGAGACTGGTGTCGTCGTTAAAACGGTAACGGTTACCTGCAACGAAACAGCCGGTGAAAAACAACTGACTTATACCTTTACATTCAGAGGAGAACCGGCAAAAATCGAAACTCCAACTGAAACTCCCGTATTTATATACGGCGATGCAGCAGATAATATCGGATTTACCTCTAATAGCAATGCACCATTTACATATAAATCGGATAACGAATCGGTGATAAAATACGATAATACAAATAATCAACTGATAGCCGTAGGTGTAGGAACAGCCAATATCACTGCTTACCAATCCGCAAACGAAAACTTCTCTTCTGCAGTGTCGACTCCTATTAACGTAACTGTAAATAAAGCACCGCTGAAAATTTCTATTAAAGATGCCTGGTGTGAACGAGGCGTTTCGGTAAGCGAAACAAATGTAAAGAACGGAACTTGCGGATATACTTTAGTATATGACGGATTTGTAAACGAAGAAAACGAGTCTGTACTTACAACTCCCGTAAAAGTTACCAGTGCAGCTTCCAAAGAACCCGAAACTGTAGGTTCTACACGGGCAGTAACTCTTTCCGCAGCCGCAGCCGAAAATTATGAAATTACATATGCTACAGATCAAACCCTTACGATTAAAAAAACAACTCTATCGGTATATGTAGAATATGCTAATAAAAGCCTTAACTCAATGTACAACTACAAAGAGATTATCGCACCTATAGGCCTCGACAAATGTCCGCTTCATGTCTCATATTTGGGATTCAAATATAACGACGATGCCGCTTCAGTTTTTGGAGAAAATCTTCCTACAGTAAACTGGACAATTCAAAAATCTGATCCTGCTGGTACCGAAGGCACGGCTTCGCTAACCTTCCCCGTTATGGAGCTTGAAAATTACAACATTAAAAATTGTATTCCCGAAGATGGCAAAGTAATTGTAAAAACGGCTCCGAAATTGGAGATCGCTGAAACCGAACTGAACGTAACTTATGGACACGAACCCGTACCTTTGACAATCACGACCGACGAAGGAGCTAAAGTCTATTTCACACCGAAAGAATATACCATTGCAGCAGTAGTTTCTGGAGCTGTAACATTTAAACAAGCCGGTGTAACTTCTATTATTGCTTATATTAGCCCTAAAGGGGAACTGTCGGGTATCGAAAAAGAGATAAAAGTCAATATCGCGAAAGCCCCTCTTACCGTAAAAGCTACCGATGTAGAACTTATCATTGGCAGTGAAGCTCCCGAAACTTTCGAATTAACCTACGAGGGATTAGTAAATGACGATAAAGCCAGAGACGCTTTCCTGACCCTACCAACGGCTGTTTTGGAAAATGAAATTCCTTCGACTGTTAAAGTAGGTGATCAATTCGATATTATCGTTACTCCTGGAATTTCGGTTAAATATGAAGTAACTTATGCTAACGGAAAACTCACAGTCGTTAAAGATTCGGGAATCGACGGTGCAAATGCAGAACAAGGTATTTATGCCTATGCCACAAACGGTAACCTGTATATAAAAGGAAATATCGAATCTTTACCTATAAGTATTTATAACACTCAAGGTGCATTAGTAGGCCGTTATAACGGTAATAACACCGTAATTACTGCAAATCTCGCAGTTAACACAGTCTATATTGTAAAAATAGGTTCTTATGTTAACCGTGTATTGGTAAAATAAGCGACTTTTCTAATTCTCAAAAAACAGGCTTGTACAATAAATACAAGCCTGTTTTTTATTATTCCGACTATCATAAGTTTTAAACATTTTTATAAAACTTCGATTAGACGACAGCATTCACAAAAAACATACCTTTGAACCATTCAAAAATACCGATTATGAAACAATATTTATTTTTACTCTTAGCGATCCTTTGCGAGATCAGTGGGACTTCTACCCTGAAACTATCCGAACAGTTTACCAAATTTTGGCCCAGTGTATTTACGATTGCCGCTTACACAGCCTCTTTCTATTGTCTCAGTATAGTACTGAAAGCCATACCGGTAGGTATTGCCTATGCGATCTGGTCGGGGGCAGGCATCGTATTTATTACTCTTATCGGGCTTTTGTTTTTTAAACAGCATTTAGATTTACCGGCCATAATAGGCCTTTTACTCATCATAGCAGGTGTAATTATCATAAATGTATTCTCTAAAACAGTAAGTCACTAAAAGTATAATACTTTTACTCAAAATCATTATATTTGCAAGACTCAATAGATAATCGAGGAAAACCCATACCCTTATATTCATTCATCACGATAATTTAATATTTTTATATGAATCACACCAATACTATTATACCTAAAAAAAGAATTAATTCAATAGACGCACTTCGCGGATTCGCCTTATTCGGGATTCTTATGTTTCACTGCATGGAGCATTTCGATCTGATGACAATCCCTGTCATCGATTCACCGATATGGCAAACGATTGATAATGGCGTATACTCTGTAATATCTTTCCTTTTTGCCGGTAAAGCCTATGCTATTTTTTCTCTTTTATTTGGTTTGAGTTTTTTTATGCAAATGGACTCACAAGCAGAAAAAGGGATAGATTTTCGTTGGCGTTTTCTTTGGAGATTAACGATATTACTATTATTAGGATACCTCAACGGTCTCGTCTATATGGGTGAATTTTTCGTAGTTTATGCTATTTTAGGTATTATACTTATTCCTTTATTTAAAGTACCCTCTAAATGGCTCATTATCATTGCCGGTTTACTTTTTTTACAAATACCCGATATAATCAGTTTTATATCTTTACTCAGTGGTAAAACACCTAATGAACCCAGTGCTGCGGTCTCCTATATGGATCAGCTATATGTAACATGCGCCGACATATTTACAAACGGCAGTTTAAAAGAGGTTGTCGAATTTAATTCATGGAAAGGTCAGTAAGCCAAACTTTTATGGGTATTTAATAACCTACGGTATCCTCAACTTATAGGACTTTTTATTTGTGGTATGCTCATCGGACGTGCAGGAATACATAAGAGCGAAGAAAAAATGAGAAAATACAGTAAAAAGGTACTTCCTATGAGCATTACGGCTTTCGTATTATTTTATGGGATCTCTCTTATACTCTCTTCAATAGATATAGAAGGATTTGCGCTACGTACAGGAACAGCCTTATTCCGCTCCTACGCATCTCTCGCCCAAATGTTAATTTATATCTGTTGCTTCATCCTCCTTTACTACAATAATTTCAATGCACGAAAGATATTCGATCGAATCGCTCCGGTGGGACGAATGAGTGTAACAAATTACATGGCCCAATCTTTTATCGGTGTATTTCTTTTTTATGGATTCGGAGCCAACCTGGCGGCACAACTCAGTTTTCTGCAATGTATGCTTTTAGGGCTTGTCATTTATGCCGTTCAGGTATTATATAGTAACTGGTGGATAAAACGTTATTATTACGGTCCGATGGAATGGATATGGAGAATCATTACCTGGATGAAGCCGGTTCCCCTCCGCCGCAACGCAACCTCACGGCAAACAGTCGTTGACACTAAATAATGCATTTTACATTGAGAGCAACAACTTAAATTTTATTCAAGATCGTTTTCAAATTTATAATTCCCGATTTGTAAAAACATTATAAAACGATATGAGGATATATAGTCATACACCTTTTACGCAAATACAAACATTTTTGCTATCTTTGATCAATACCTTTAAAAACAAACAGATATGCCTTATACTCATTTCGGTAAACCGGCCGATGTATGGAAACATCTGGCATTATGTGAAATCCTGAATTTCGAAAAACCGAAAACATACATCGAAACTAACTCAGCTTATGCCGATTATCTTTTAGACAATTCACCAGAACGAAAATTGGGTATTTTCCATTTCATCGAAAAAACTACAAATAATCCGGTTTTATCAAAATCTATTTATTATCGACAAGAAAAACCAGCATTAATCCGACAAAAATATTTAGGTTCTCCAGGGCTTGCGATAAATATTTTATCTGAATTATGCAATACATTCATTTTCTTCGATATCGAAAAAAATGCACTGAAAAATATCGATGAATTGGCAAAATCACTGCATATACAAAATAAAATAAATCTCAATAACCGGGATTCTTTATCAGGAATAGACGAATGGTTACCGCAGACATCTTCGACCTCATTGATACACATCGATCCGTATGAAATCGACCGGGACGGAATATCTGGAAAAACATATCTCGATATTTTCATCGAAGCTGCAAAAAGAAAAGCGAAATGCCTTTTATGGTACGGTTTCAATACTCTTAATGAAAAACAGCGACTAAATAAATACATTTTGTCGGGACTATCGGGACTATCCGGTTGCCATTTACATTGTATAGAACTGATCATGAAAAATATCGGCAAAGATACGCCAACTTGCAACCCGGGAATTTCAGGCAGCGGCTTACTTTCCTGTAATCTTTCCGAAAAGTCATTATCCGCCATAGATTCATATAGTATGCAAATGGTCGACATATACGAAAATACTCGGTACAAAGGAAACAGAGCCGATATTTATATGGAAAAAATCATCGATTAAAAAATATCAACTATTCAAATACCGCTTTATGAAAAAGATCGTATCTACCATAATTCTACTATTAGCTTTTACTCTCCCTCTTTTTGCACAAGATAATAACGTACGGTATATCGAAGTCACAGGCAGTTCTGAAACAGAGGTCATCCCCGATGAAATACACTTTATTATACAAATAAGAGAATATTGGAAAGAAGAATTCGAGAAAAAGAATAAACCAGAAAACTACAAAACCAAAGTACCGCTCTCTGAAATTGAAAAAAATTTAATGCAAGTTCTCCAGACTGCCGGTATCAGGAAACAAGATATCCATATTCAACAAATCGGAGACTATTGGCGGGAAGAAGGAAAAGATTTTCTGATCAGTAAAAATTTCGATATCACGGTAAAAGATTTCGGAACCATCGATAAAATTGTTAAGAATATTGACACAAAAGGAATACAAACGATGAGAATCGGCGAATTGAAAAACAAAAATATAGCCGATTATCGTATTAAAGGAAAAATCGCCGCATTAAAAGCCGCCAAATCTAAAGCAGAATCTCTAACGAGTGCTCTGGGAAAACAATTGGGCGACGTATTACGCATTACCGAGATAGATGACAAAAATCAATATTTTTTCCAACCACAAATCTCATTGAACAGTAATATATCTTTTACGGAAGATAATCATTGGAATAATTTCAGAACCATTAAACTACGATATGAGATGACAGTACGATTCGAAATCAAATAGAGCCTTTACCCGATAATTTACGTTTACCAGTAAAATATTAGCCGGCTATACAAATTATCAATATCGGATGTATATTGTATTTTCATAACAAAAGAAAAGACGCGGCAAAATAGAGCCCAGCGTACAAAACAAACTTTTCGGCAGTTTATTAAGTTTGTAACCGACAGAAATAGATATATTCACCGCAAAAACTCCCGGAAGAGATTGTGTCACTGTAAAAGATCGATAAAATCATTTTTTCCCAACCATCCGCAAGCAACGATTTCCCGTTCGATGAGCGGAATCATAGCATATCCGCCACGATTGTAAACATACCGATTTTCACGAATGTAAAAAAAAGAGGCCAATACATATATAGGAATGTTTCAATATAAATAAGTAATTCTCTATGAAAATTCAACGCAAAACGACTTGAATCTGGAGTAACTTCTTTTTTCTCTTTCTAAATAGTCTCTCATTTCATTACAGGAAGTAAAGATACTAATTGAATCGGGAAGTGAATATACCTACAAAAAATACACTCCGATTTTCAAGCTACCGAAATCCTTTTTTTTAATCATATTCCCTCCACATCCAAAAATATAAATTCAATAAAATATCTTCTTCCCTAAAAGATCCCATTTTTATAACGATTTACGGATATCAAGTTTCCACGGATTTTCGATTGTCTCGATCGTTTTCTTGTTTATAAGTGCGGCCATCGTACGTCCCATTTGTTTAAAATCAGTCGATAAGGTAGTAATTCCTCCTGCCAAAATTTCTTTAAGGGGAGTATCGTTATAAGATATAATGCCAAACTCTTTACCGGGCGTAAGATTTTGCTTCGACGCTTGTTTCAATAAATCTACAAGGTCTCTGTCGTTTACCACCATAAAAACGTCCCCTTCTTTTATAATGCGTTCGTGAGTTGTACCGATATAACGATGTATAAAATCGTATTCGGTACAAAAAATACGCAATCCCGTGTACCTTTCAACCGGTTCTTTACGATCTTTCTGTACCATAATGATTCGTTTGTATTTTCTGAGATACCCTAACCCCGAAACCAATGCTTCGTACGTATCTTTCTCGAAATTTTGAGCAACCGAAGAATACTTCCCCTTTAATTCGGGATGGAAATGATCTAACAAATAAACATTTCCCGACAATGAAGATAACAAAGATCCTATTCCTTCGAATTTCCCCGGCATAATAACATAAGAAGTATATTTATCATTCGCTTCATTTATTAATGTCTCGAAAACTTTTCGGTTATAATTATGAAAATAAAGATCGACATGAGCCGACTTTCCAACCGAATCCATAAAAGAATTATATAAATCTTCTTTAAATTCATTGAATTCGTTGAATAATAAAAAAATATTATGTACCGACGAAACCCGTGTGCTCATAATATAATACCCAACACCAGGATTGGAACCGATAATACCCTTAGATTTCAATTCCCGAATACCGGCAAAAACAGTATCCCGAGATAATCCGAACAGTTTTCTGAAGTCATTAATCGAAGGAATCCAATCTCCTTTTTTGTAAGTACCTTTACAAATCCCTTCGATAACATAATTAACAACCTGTTTATATTTCGATTCATTCATAAAAATATATTTTTATTCAAAAATACACAAAAACATTCGAACTGGTACGAACTGGTATATGTTTAAAAACATACCTACCGGTATACATCTAAAACATGTAATTCTCCTATCTTTGCAAAAATAAAGCATATACCAGAACTTCATATTCGGTGAAAGCCGGTTATTAATAGTATCTTATATACACTTTCATTACAAATGCTTTTCGATATCGCAAAAAATATGTTCAAAAACAATTATATCATGAGAACAAAATTCTCAAAACAAAGAATCCTACTAATTATTTTGACATGTCTGTCTTTTTCATTAGAGGCACAAGTAAGAATTACGGTTGACGCAGCTAAAACCGAGAATCGCATTATCCCTTATCTTTATGGCGCATGCATAGAAGATGTAAACCATGAAATATATGGAGGATTGTATGATCAACGTATATTTGGCGAAAGTTTCGAAGAACCAGTTCCTCAACCCAAATTCAAGCATTTTACACCTTATGAAGGAAACTGGAATGTCACATCGAGAGAATTATCGGTATCCCGTCATGCAGGTGCCAAACTGGTATATGACCCAATACTACTCGATACCGGTACAGTTGAAACAGAAATAAAATTCGAGAACGACGGAGAAAATGCAGGGTTGTTATTACGCGTTACGAAGCCGGGTAATGGAGCCGATCGTTTTTACGGTTATGAAGTAAGCTTATCGGCCGATGGAAAAAAGATCGTTATCGGAAAACATAAAAATAATTTCGCCCCGATAAAAGAAGTCCCGATAAACTGCAATCCGAAAGAATGGAATCTCCTGAAAGCGGCAATGCATAACGGTAAAATAAGAGTTTTCCTGAATAACAAAATCATTTATACATTCGACGACTATGACGAGTCACTGAAAAATGGAAAAATTGCACTTCGAACCTGGAATTCGAACGTAAAATTCCGCAATGTAAAAGTGAGCTCTGATAACTCATCGGAAACATTAACTTTCACAACTATTCCCCAACCACAAATAAGTGACCGGTGGGATGCTGTAAAAAATAAAAATGTCTCGTTCTCTTTCTTTCTCGATACCTACGATGCTTATAACGGCAAAAACTCACAAGTCATAGAATATATCTCTGGTAACGGCTCGATCGGTATCAGCAACTCCAGCCTCAACCGCTGGGGCATTGCAGTAAATAAAGGGCAGACTTTTAAAGGTCGGCTCTATTTGAAAAGCCCTAATCTAAAAGGAAATGTTACCGTAGCCCTTCAAAGTAACGATGGAAAAAAAGAATATGCACGCTACAAAATCAACGGAGTTAACGAAAAATGGAACAAATATTCTTTCGAACTCACATCGAATAATAACGATACCAACGCCCGTTTCACAATTTTTATAGACAAACCCGGAAAGCTTTGGATTGATCAGGTTACTTTAATGTCGACGGGGAAATATCAATTTAAAGGACTCCCTTTTAGAAACGACATAGGACAAGCCATTGTAAATCAAGGTCTTAACTTTTTACGATATGGAGGTACGATGGTAAATGCACCCGAATACCGATTTAAAAAAATGATCGGAGACCGGGATAAACGGCCACCTTACCGAGGACATTGGTACTCTTACTCGACAAATGGCTTCGGTATCGAAGATTTTCTGCAATTCTGTGAAGCTGCCGGTTTTACTCCGTCTTTTGCAATCAATATTGAAGAAACCGCTGAAGACGCAGCCGACATGATTGAATATCTGAACGGTTCTACCGATACGAAATGGGGGAAAATAAGAGCCCAAAACGGGCATCCGAAACCTTACGGCGTAAAATATATCGAAATCGGCAACGAAGAAGTTATCCACAGCGACGATGCTGCTGGATACGATCATTACATAGACCGTTTTAACGAAATATACGAAGCCATACGCTCGAAAGACACCTCAGTGGTATTTATCAATGCAGCCTGGTGGCGGCCTAACTCTCCTAATATGGAGCGGGTCTTCCATGCTCTCAATGGCAAAGCTGCTTACTGGGATTATCATCCTTGGGCCGATGACGCAAACTCGGGAGAAAGAGTAGAAAAAGAGTTGATATGTATGCGCAACCTATTCAAAAAGTGGGATAAAAACACAACTATGAAATGTGCTATTTTCGAAGAAAACGGCAATACTCATAATATGCAACGCGCATTGGGCCATGCGACAATTATGAATACCAACCGGCGTATAGGAGATTTTCTACTAACTTCTTGTGCTGCCAATGCTCTGCAGCCATATCGGCAAAATGATAACGGATGGGACCAGGGACAAATATTTTTCACCCCATCGCAAGTATGGGGAATGCCGCCTTATTATGCCCAACAAATGGCAGCAGAAACACATCAGCCATTAAGAGTATACAGCAACGTCGAAGGTAAAGAAAAGAAACTCGACGTTACAGCGACTCGTAGTGAAAACGGCAAAGAACTGGTTTTACATATTGTAAATACAGAAAAATCTTCTGTATCGGCAGACCTTACTATAAACGGATTCGGGAAAATAAAAAAAGCAAAAACCATCACATTATCTGGAAATCCGAATGACATAAATACTCCCGACCAACCGAAACGAATCACTCCTGAAGGAAAAGAAATAAAAAAATCGGGAAAGCAGGCGTACGAAATAGCCCCGTTCTCTTATACGATTTTTGTTTTTTCAAAATAATAATCGCATAAGCCAGATAATAAAAATATTTTCAAAAACCAAATACTGTAGAAACTGTTATAAGATTATAATATAAAAACAGAACGGTATGATAAATTACATTGATAGAATGGCCGATTCTTTGGTCGACGTACTGAAATACTCACAAACCGAAGTAGAATGGCCCGAACCCGCAGATCTAAAACCCAACGACGGTGTAAAACCCGAATGGTTCTATCCGGCGATTGAGAATGCCGAATATTCCGAAATTTCATCAATTCTACAATATACGCAACAAGAGGCTCTATTCGATGAGATAGGAGAACTAATGCTTGGTATTGCATTAGTAGAAATGAAACATTTCGCTTCGGTAAGAGATGCTATTGTAGCATTAGGTGGGAAATTACCACAACCTTTCGATAACAAAAATATAAAACTGGGAACAAATGCCTCGGAAGCTCTTATTTTAGCCGCCCAGGCCGAAATTGAGACCATAAAGTTTTATAAATCAATAAAAACTTATCTAATCGAAACCACAGATTCGGTAAATATCACCCGGCAGTTGCTGACCAAGCTTATTGCCGATGAAACTCTTCACCTGAAAATGATTAATGATCGGTTGAAAAATATCATTGGGGATGAAAAAGAATATAACGATATAATAAAAAATAAATTACCCCAAATAAATTTATATTTTTCATAACCGTTATCTTTTGCAAGTAAATAAACGATCAAAAATTACTACCAGTAATAAAAAAAGGAGGATATAGATGACAAATATTCTCTTTTTTTTAGAATAAAGCAATATGGTTTTCCCCGAGCGATTCTTCCTTTAACAGCAGCTACTTTCATTACAATATATAGTATCGATTATTTACCCACCCCTCACATTTCTAACCTGAAATAAGACAACATCATTTTATCTCACCGGCAGATTACATCTATAATAGATAAAAAAGATAGGTAGGCTCGATAGACACATAAAAATATATTTTTACAATAAATCTTACATGAAAAACCTTATATCAGCCAACTTATAATTTTTTGAACTAAAAAATAACGAAAGAATTAAGATAAGCTTATTTATTATCGGGCATATTCTACATTAATACAGGTGATTTTAATTGTATTAAATTCATTTACTTATTTATACCTTTGTCATGAAATCAATACAAAAAATGAATAGCCATTATAAATTATTATTTCATTATTTATTAAATCTATTTCAAGGAATATAAAAGGTTTATAATAAATTTGCAACGCGAATAAAGAGTATATTAACATTTTAAAATTAATAATGCATG
This sequence comes from Coprobacter tertius, assembly GCF_024330105.1. Taxonomy (NCBI): domain Bacteria; kingdom Pseudomonadati; phylum Bacteroidota; class Bacteroidia; order Bacteroidales; family Barnesiellaceae; genus Coprobacter; species Coprobacter tertius. The sequence continues at coordinate 244,743 of NZ_JANDHW010000001.1, read as the reverse complement.
AATTCATCTACTATGCTTACTAAAACCAATCGTATAGAAGTAGCAGATGTATTACGAGGTTTTGCCGTATTAGGTATTACCCTGATCCATTTTATCGAACGATTTAGCCTCAATAGCCATCCGATAGAAACCAACAACTTTTTACTATTTACAGACAGAATAATCTGGGATAGCGTGTTTTTTAATTTTTCGGGAAAAGCCTACTGTATTTTCGCATTGCTTTTCGGATTCAGCTTTTTTATTCAAGACAACTCTCAAAAAGAAAAAGGAAAAGATTTTCGAAGACGGTTCGCATGGCGATTAGTATTACTTTTTTTTATAGCATGTATCAATTCAGCTTTATTCCCCGGAGAAATATTAGTTCTTTATGCGTTACTCGGCTATGTACTGATTGCAGTATGTCGCCTCTCTTCCCGCACAGTTTTAATAATAGCGATTATACTTTTACTGCAACCCATTGAATGGGGACAAATAATTTATGCCCTCATACACCCCGAATATATTATTAATGCGCAACTCGATGCACCTTATTGGGAGATGGTTAATGCAGCACAAAAAGAAGCTTCATTCTTCGAAATGTGTAAAACTGCAATTTGGACAGGCAATATAGCCAATATGGGCTGGATGCTATTACACGGAAGAATTACTCAAACTGCAGGATTATTTATGATCGGTATGTTAATAGGACGCAATTATCTGTTCCTCTTTTCGGAGAAAAACATTAAATTCTGGATGATAGCTTTCATCATAGCCACTATAACTTTTTTCCCGCTATATGGATTAATATCCGTACTCCCCGATTTTATAAGTCGAGAGTCGCTGCTCGTACCTTCTACCCTCCTGCTACAGTCACTTTCGAATATTGCCTATACAGGCATACTGTTTGCCGGGATAATTCTTCTTTATTACCTAACGAAGTTTAAACGCATTCTGCATCTTTTAGCACCATATGGACGTATGAGTTTAACAAACTATCTATCGCAATCTTTCATCGGAGGATTTTTATTCTACAATTGGGGATTGGAACTTTACCGATATACAGGAATTACAGTAAGTTTTCTTATGGGAGTATGCGTATTCCTTTTACAATACTTTTTCTGTCTTTGGTGGCTTCATTCACATCGCCAAGGGCCATTAGAATGGTTATGGAAAAAAGCGACCTGGATTAAAATAAGGAAAAAAATAATTTCATCAACCGTTTTATCTTAAATAAGAAATGACGTTATGAATAGAAATTTAATACTACTTTGATTTTACATCTAATAAGACCTTTCCAGATATTATTAATATCATCACAAAAAATAAAAAGGTTCTAAATTGGAATATATATAAAAAATAACCTACTGAATTTCAGTAGGTTATTTCACGATAGTACCCAGAGCCGGGATCGAACCGGCATGGAAGTGAATCCACTGGTGTTTGAGACCAGCGCGTCTACCAATTCCGCCATCTGGGCGTAAAGGCGGTGCAAATGTAAAAAATCTTTTGAATATTGCAAAACTATTTCTTGTTTTTTTAGAATCGATAAATCCGAAAATACAAAAAACAGGCCCGAAAAATAAAATGTGAAATACAAATGCAGGTTTATATAACTTTTCATTAAAAAAGATTTTTTTCGGCCGTTACTTTAAAATATTACTTATCTTAGCTGATGAAATAAAATTTTTTTAGAAGTCGGATGTGGGATAATTACAAGCCTCTATCCTGCTTTATTTCGTATTTAATTTTATTACCCATGAAAGATAGATATTGTGTGATTATGAGCGGAGGAATCGGTAGCCGTTTCTGGCCTTTCAGCCGTACCGACCGGCCAAAACAATTTCTCGATTTCTTCGGAACCGGCCGTACATTACTACAATCGACTTACGACCGTTTCAGCCGGATTATCCCACCCGAAAATATTTTTATCTCTACCAACGAACTGTATGCAGAACTGGTAAGCGACCAGTTGCCCGAAGTGGAAGAAGACCACATATTACTCGAACCTCAACGGCGTAACACAGCCCCCTGCATTGCATGGGCGGCTTATCATATACAGGCATTGAACCCGAACGCAAATATTGTCGTAACTCCTTGCGATCACCTTATCTTAAGAGAAGATACCTTTGCCGAAAGTATATTGAAAGGGTTGGATTTTGTTGCTGAATATCCGGCATTACTCACTTTAGGAATAAAACCCAACCGTCCTGAAACAGGTTATGGATACATTCAAATCGATGATGACGGCGATCGCGATATAAAACCGGCTAAAACATTTACCGAAAAGCCAAATCTCGAATTAGCCAAAGTATTTCTCGAAAGCGGAGAGTTTTTTTGGAACTCAGGTATTTTTATCTGGAATGTACAATCGGTAATAAAAGCTTTGCAGCGACATTTACCCGAATTATCGAACCGATTCGAGGCTGGAGCAGGAATTTTCGGAACACCCGGCGAAAAAGACTTCATACGAGAACAATTTGCGGCATGCCCTAATATTTCGATCGATTTCGGATTAATGGAAAAAGCCTCTAACGTTTTTGTCCTTTGCTCGGAATTCGGTTGGGCCGATCTGGGAACATGGGGCTCATTATACGAATTTTCGCCAAAAGACCGGTCGGGAAACGCAGAACGACCAGGAAAACGTTTACAATACGAATGCAATGACAATATTGTTGCCGCTCCCGATGAAAAACTTATCGTATTACAAGGACTTGATGATTATATTATCGCCGATACCGAAAATGTTTTACTTATATGTAAAAAAAGCGAAGAACAACGCATTCGTCAATTCGTCACCGACGCAAAAGTAAAATTCGGAAACGATTATATTTAAACAACGAAGACTGACTTTACATAAAAATCCCGATAGCATTTCGTAAACGATTTCTCTATCGGGATTTTACATATAATTTTCTTTTACCTAATTCTCGAGAATACGTACATTTTTCATTCCCGTGCGCGCTTCAATCCATTCTCTAAAACGAATAGCTTCAGCTGCGGGCATACGACGGCTATAAGTAAGAATAACAGTCATGGCCGTATCACATTTCATCGAATCGAGGTCATTATATACCATCCGAGAAATCGCAATATCCTTTATTTTTGGGAAAAGTACTTTCAGTTCAGGGGCAATCTCCATACCGAGCGAATCGAGTTGTTCACGGCGTCCGACAATCGTTTTTAACGAATCGATACACAGTAATTGTCGTTCGATTTTTTCCTGAGAATCTTTATAAATATCCTGAAACATCATACTATTAAGACTTTTCAGATCGACTTTATCTTGATATCCTTGTGAAACCTTCAAACGCACATTTTCAAGTCCATATTGAGGCATACGGCTTTCTACAGCCAATATAGAATCTTCGGGAACTTCTTTTCCGATAAGAGAAACATTCAATATTCTTTGCCCATTTTGCACCGTAACCGACTTACTTAATATCTGTGTGTCAGGGAAATTCATCTGTGTATTTACAAACTGGTAAGCAGCCGTCTCGATATAACTTTGCCGCACCATATTATAAGTAAGAACTATACTGGGTGCCATTGTAAGAGCTATAATCGTGTATACGATACGCTCAACCGTTAGCTCGCGCTTTGGATCTATAAATTTTTTCTTGGTAAAATGCATCAGTTTTACCCCTAAAGTGGTAGCAAAAGCGATAAATACCGAATTGATAAAAAACAAATAAAAAGCTCCGAAAAAATATTCCGGGTTCCCCGAAGCCAGCCCAAAACCTGCGGTACACAATGGCGGCATCAATGCCGTAGCAATCGCAACACCCGGGATAACATTGCCTTTCTGACGAGTAGCCATCGCTACAATACCCGCACCACCACCAAAAAAAGCGATGAGAACATCATATATCGTAGGAGCCGTACGCGCCAACAACTCAGACCGGGCATCGCTCAACGGCGTTATCAGAAAATACAGAGTAGAGGTCAACACACTGAATAAAGTCGCTATACCTAAATTCCGAAAAGATTTTTTAATCAGTTCGAAATCATATATTCCCACCCCTAATCCGATTCCCATAATCGGTCCCATCAGAGGTGAAATAAGCATCGCACCGATAATAACAGCTGTTGAGTTGGTATTCAAACCCAACGAAGCGATAAATATAGCACAAATAAGAATCCATACAGTCGCACCCTTAAATTCTATTCCGTCACGTATAGCCTGCACAGTCGCCTCTTCGTTCTCTCGGTCGGAATTCATATTTAAATAGCGGGATAAAAAATTGCGTATCCCTTCCGTAAAAGTTTTCAAATTAAAATTCATCAGTTTATTTTTTCATACAACGGTTAATTACAGGTATTTCTCGTAAAGGCATATCTTTTTTTACGATATAGGCTACAAAAATTAAAAGCAGTACAGTACGGAACGATAAACGAAGTACAAGATTATCGATATCGGTAAAATATGCGATAATATATAATACAGCTGCCAACAAGGTATAAGTTACAGCCGATTTCAGATCATAGCGAATCGGATAATAATATTGTCCGATAATATAAGAAGTGATCATCATACTCAGATAACAAATAAAGGCCGCCCATGCACAAGCCATATAACCGAAACGGGGTACGAAAATAATATTTATCGCCATAGTAATCACAAATCCGAAAATAGAAAACCATGCTCCCCAATGAGTTTTATCGGTAAGTTTATACCATAAGGAAATATTAAAGAATATACCGAAAAATAACTGAGCCAACATTATAATAGGGACGACACCCAAACCCACACGATATTTCGCCGGCATAAAAAACTTCACCAAATCGAGATAGAACATCACTGCCAAAAATATAAACAATCCGAAAATAATAAAATACTTCATCGCATCGGAATACGCCTGTTTATTATCTTCACCCTTTTCTTTATTTTTAGCAAAAATAAAAGGCTCGTAAGCAAACCTGAATGCCTGTGTAAACATAAGCATCACAATAGATATTTTATATACTGCTCCGTAAATACCTAATTCTGACATTGCATCGGAACGGTCAGATGCCAATACCGGATAAAACATTTTGTCGAATGTTTGGTTCATAATCCCAGCGATTCCCAATATCAGTAGCGGAAAGGAGTAGCGAAGCATACGACGCCATATATCGGCATCGAAGCGATACCGTATTCCGAATATTTCAGGAATAAGGATCAGAAATATTGCAGCGGAACTGATCACATTGGCAACCAGAATATAACCGACCAAAAAATCGGGATCAAAAAACCAAGAAATCCATTCGGGATGTATCTTATATAACCAGGGGCAAAGCAGAATAAAGAATAAATTTAAAACGATATTCAGAAAAATGGAGATCAGTTTTACATAAGCAAAACGAATAGGCCTTTTCTGATAACGTAAATAAGCGAAAGGAAGGGCTGTAAACGAATCCATAGCAATGATAAGAGCCATCATCCAGACATAATCGGTATGCTCGGGATATCCTAAAGCCGCAGATACCGGACGAAGAAACAACAAAACCAATACAAAAAATAAAGAAGAAGATACGGCTAACGAAATAAGACCTGTAGTATATACTTTTTGAGGATCATTTTCTTTTTTATCGTTTGCAAAACGAAAAAAGCCCGTTTCGAGACCATAGGTAAGAATTATGAGCAGCAAAGCCATATAGGCGTACAGGTTGGTAACAATACCGTATTCGGCAGTCGTTTTCAGTACATTGATATACAGAAAGACAAAACACCAATTGAGGAAACGCCCCAGAATACTACTTAATCCGTAAATGGCCGTATCCTTGGCCAGACTTTTCATTCCCGACATTTTTCAAATGTATATAAAAGGTGGTAAACCGTATTTCGGCCCCCTTTATTGTTTTATGTTTTAAATTATTTTTTCAAAACAACGATCCCTGATCGGAAAACCGGTTACGATTCAAATGCACATATGCCAGATCGGTCACTTCTCTACCTCTTGGAGTACGCTTAATAAATCCTTCTTTAATCAGATACGGTTCGTATACTTCCTCAAGAGTTCCAGGATCTTCTCCCAAAGCCGTGGCGATAGTAGTAAGACCCACAGGACCACCTTTAAATTTATCGATGATCGTTGTAAGTATTTTATTATCAATTTCATCAAGTCCGTACCGGTCGATATTTAGAGCCTCGAGTGAGAAACGAGCGATTTCGAGATCGATTTCTCCGGTTCCTTTCACCTGTGCAAAATCACGTACTCTGCGCAACAAAGCATTGGCAATACGGGGAGTCCCACGACTGCGCATCGCAATTTCATCAGCGGCTTCAGTGTTACAAGGCACCTGCATAATCGATGCCGATCGACGAATAATACGAGACAATATCTGATGATCGTAATATTCGAGATGGCAATTGATTCCAAACCGAGCACGTAACGGACTGGTAAGCAAGCCACTCCGGGTGGTGGCCCCAATCAGAGTAAACGGATTGAGATCGAGCTGTATCGACCGGGCACTTGGACCTTTGTCAATCATAATATCGATACGATAATCTTCCATCGCAGAATAAAGATATTCCTCTACAACAGGGCTCAGACGATGTATCTCATCGATAAAAAGTACGTCATTCGGTTCGAGAGAGGTAAGTATTCCGGCCAAATCACCGGGTTTATCGAGTACCGGCCCGGAAGTAATTTTAAAACCTACCCCCAATTCATTCGCAACGATATTCGAAAGTGTAGTTTTTCCCAAACCGGGAGGACCGTGCAACAACACATGATCGAGCGATTCGCCACGCATACGGGCAGCCATAACAAACACTTTCAGATTTTCGATGATTTTTTCCTGCCCGCTAAAATCTTCAAACGCAAGCGGACGCAAAGCTTTCTCGAATTCTTTTTCGATATCTGAAATATGCTGTTCCCTTATATTAAAATCTTCTTCCATTTTTTATAAAAACGATACGGAACAAAGTTAGAACAAAAAACATTATGCGGTTTTATTCAGGCACACGTTTCTTATGCTTTTTTCTTCATTTTATTTTTACGGTCATTTTTAATTATTTGCAACCGGTCAAACGTTTTCTCATAAGCCAATGCCTCTCGAACCGACTGTTCCACATTCCATCCCCTCAATCTGGCATAACGTGAAACAATACGGGTCATCACCGCTTCATTGGGAGTTAGACGTTCGAAATTACGCAAACATTCCTTTTTAGATAATTTCCCGAATTTCATCCTATTTAAATCGAGAAGACTAAACCGAATCTCCCCCTCGAATACATCGAACATAATATTCCCTGGCGAATAGTCGAGGTGCAATACTCCCGACTCATGCACTTTTACAGTAAATGCGGCAAAAGCATCCAATATTTCTTCCCGCCCCTCGATACCGAAATAGAACTCTCTCATCAAATGAGCATACGGTTCGGTCATCGAAATAAAATATGCTTCGTAAAATAAACCGTTTCGTTTTATCTCGATATAAGCGACCGGATCAGGAGTTTTTATCCCCTTACTCAATAAAATAAGGGCATACTCATAAGCTCGACAAGCCTTCGACGACCTAAAAAAAGTATAGGCTACACGGTTGATAAATATCGGTATTTTATACCGTTTTACCGTAAGATCGAAACCATCATATGTAAACCGTTTCAATGTATTTCGCGCCTGATATACCATTTCACCTTCCTTATCGAAAATTTTGGGAAGACGCATAACGAACTGCGACAATTCATTTTTGTAAACGGGATTAATAACTACCTTCATAAAATATATATAATTAAGACAAACCGAAAGAAGCGTAAACTGTTAGCCATCACTATCTTTTATTTACCCTTTTCGGTTACATGCAAGACGATTTTTTCGACACAATCGATTATGCGTCTGGAGTTAATCCGATACAAACAAGCATAATCCTTTCTCCAACAAGATTTGTTTCCATAAATCGAGCAGGGACGACATGACAGATCTACATCTACCACATTCTCTATCTTCTGTCCCCACCCCAGAAAACCGGCATAACGATGAGTCGCACCCCATACTGAAATTACGGGAGTTCCGACCAATGAAGCCAGATGCATATTAGCCGAATCCATCGAAATAACAGCTATAAGACGTGACATTAAAGCCATTTCATTTTCCAGACCATATTTTTTGCCTGCCAACGAAACGACATCAGGATATTCGCATGCCCATTCATTTAATACAGCAGATTCTTTTTCTCCTCCACCGAAAAGAAATATACGATACTCTCCCGATTGGCTCAATAACCTGATAACATCCTTCATCTTATCTTCGGGATATATTTTACCGATATGTTGAGCAAAAGGAGCAATTCCTATACCGATTTTATTATCGGTAAAATATTTTACAAAATCGGGAATCAACGGTAACTGTTCCTTAGTAAAAGGAATAAAAGAAACCGGTAACACAAATCCAAAGCGGCCAAATACATCGGCATACCTTGAAAAAGACGTTTTCAACTGCTTTTTTATTTTATGTCTTCGGGCCGTCAATCTTTTTTTTTCAGGTCGCCCTTTATCGATATGAGCCGTAGGAATACCCGACGAAAGAAATAATAAACGTAACCATTTAGTTCGTAAAACGTCATGCAAATCGACAACTCCATCATACCGAGGTGCATTCAATTCTCGAAATAACCGATAAATACCTTTTACACCGGCATGTCTACCATGCACTTCAGCTACAATCACCGTAAGATTACCCGGTGGCGATAAAAACAACCGGCTACCGGCTTCAGAAGTTAACATGGTAAATTCTACGTCAGGATAAGAACGACACATAGAATATACAACCGGTAACGACATGGCAATATCCCCTAATGCCGATAACCGGATTATCAATATCCTCTTTCCCGAATGTGATTCGTTTTCCACCCGTTTATTTTTTTTCTGTCGCATATAACACCGGATTTAAAGCCGGGTCATTATACATTTTCATCTGTTTATATACTTTCATATATTTACGACCGCTCTCGATATCAGCCAGCAACTGCTCGATCGCAATCGAAAGATCGACTCTTTGTTCAAGAAGAACCCTTAATTTTGCACGGCATTTTTCGACATGTTCGGGAGAAGCGTCGTGACGCTCGACTTCCTGCTGCATATGATAAATTTTTAAAGCCAATATCGATAAACGATCGATCGCCCATGCAGGACTTTCGGTATTTATCGTTGCTTCGGGTAATGGTTTTACATCTTTATATTTATCGAGAAAATAACCGTCAATCAATTCTACGAGATCGGTACGATCCTGATTCGACTTATCGATACGACGTTTTATCTGCAATGCCTTTACGGGATCTATATCGGGGTCACGTATAATGTCTTCAAGATGCCACTGTACCGCATCGATCCAGTTTTTAAGAAATAAATAATATTCTATCGTCTTTTCTTCGAAAGGATTATTCATTTCAGCATCTACATCATCCATCGTATGATAATGCTGTGTTGCATTCCAGAATATACGGTTGCTTTTTTCGCTAAAATCTGTCATAGTCATGATATTCGTATTGATTCGTTTCACAAACATAACAATAAATACCGAATAATAAAACAAATCGAATACTTATACAGGAGTCTTTATCAACGTTACAACGATATCCCGAAAAGAATCAGAAAAAAAATGAAAATAAGGCACGCAACCGCTTTTTACCCTTATCTTTGTAAGAAAGCTATAAAAAAGACTTTATGACGCGGATAATAATTGATAACAAAATACCTTATATAAAAGGAATCTTAGAACCGTATGCCGAGGTAGAATACATCGCACCCGAAAAAATAGACCGGAATGCCGTAAAAGATGCCGATATACTCATTATACGCACTCGTACTCATTGCAACGCCGAACTTCTCGAGGGCAGCAAATGTAAATTTATAGGAACAGCAACTATCGGCTATGACCACATAGATACGGCATACTGCAGTGCAAATGGTATCCTATGGAAAAATGCTCCGGGGTGCAACGCTCCATCGGTAGGTCAATATATTTTGGCTTCTCTTCTTTTACTTCAGGAACGATACGGGATCCTACTTAGGGAAAAAACAATCGGAATCGTAGGAGTAGGACATGTAGGAACAATCATTGAAAAATACTGTCGTCTTATCGGAATGAACGTTCTGCGTAACGATCCGCCGCGAGCCCGAAAAGAATCGGCCGAAGATTTCGTTTCACTGGAAGAAATTGCCGAAAAAAGCGACATTATAACCTTTCACACTCCTTTAATTAAAGAAGGTGATGACAAAACATATCATTTATGCAACAATAAATTCCTGAATCGCTTATGTAAAAAACCGATCATTATTAATTCGTCACGTGGAGAAATAATCGACAATACGGCCTTATTGGACGCCAGCCGAAAAGGTCTGGTTTCAGAATACATTCTCGATTGTTGGGAAAACGAACCTCATATTAGCCGAGAATTATTAGAAAGAGCTTTCATCGCTACCCCACATATAGCCGGTTACTCTGCCGACGGGAAATCAAATGCTACCCGGCAAATGGTTAACGCTGTATCGGGATGGATAAAAAAGAAAATATGCAGTTCAAATATTATCCCTCCATCACCTCTTTTCGATAATATAACAATTCCGGAAGGAGCCGATGCCTTAACCGCTTCGGTACTTGCGACCTACGATCCACGTCAAGACATGGCTTCATTATTGGCCCACCCTGAAGATTTTGAAAAATTGCGAGGGAATTACGGCTTACGCCGTGAGTTCGGGGCATATACCCTTAATAACTGTCCACCTGAAATCGTTCCTATATTACAAGAACTCGGGTTCAATATACAGTAACGACAAATAATAAACAGTTTTCCCTATTTCCCCGAAGTCGCCACCTGTTCTATTACTTCAGGAAAATACCGATATTCCAATTCATGCACACGAGCAGCAAGCGACTGCGGTGTATCGCCTTTCAAAACAGGACAAGTAAAGCGAGCAATAGCCGTCCCCTCGTCATAATGCTCATTTACATAATGAATCGTTATACCCGATATTTGTTCTCCGGCTTCTATTACAGCATTGTGTACCCGATCGCCATACATGCCCTTTCCCCCGAATTTGGGTAAAAGTGCCGGATGTATATTCACGATCGCATCGGGATAAGCCCGTACAATCTCTTCAGGAACCTTCAGCAAAAATCCGGCTAAAACAATCATATCTACACCCGCGTCATGAAGCATTGAAATCACCAAGCCAGGTGTAGCAAAAGCCTCTTTACCGGCAATATGGCAAGGAACCTGCAATTTGCGAGCCCTTTCTACCACATAGGCATCGGGACGACTGGAAATAACCAAAACGACCTGAGCTGATTCCCTATCTCTGAAATAACGAATAATATTCTCGGCATTCGTTCCCGAACCCGAAGCAAAAACAGCGATTTTCTTTCTCATTTTCATTAGAATTATCCATTTTCCATAACCAACCAAATGCACAAAATACTGTTTTTTATGCAAAACAGAAACAATAGCGGCCCAAAAGTTGCACAAAATCGTATAAAATGTGCAATTTTCATGAAATTAATGGAGAAATATTTTTTTTGTTTGGAGAAAAATGTATTTCTTTGCACTGCAAAAATAAGAAAGTAAATCTATTAATTAACTAAAAACTGGAAGTTATGTCTGAAATTGCATCAAGAGTAAAACAGATTATTGTCGATAAATTAGCTGTAGAAGAATCAGAAGTTACCCCGGAAGCTAGCTTCACCAACGATCTAGGAGCAGATTCACTCGACACAGTCGAACTGATCATGGATTTCGAAAAAGAATTCGGAGTAAATATCCCTGACGATCAGACTGAGAAAATCGCTACAGTAGGCGACGCTATAGCTTATATTGAAGCTAACGTGAAGAAGTAAATCGACACATTACTCGTATGGAATTAAAAAGAGTTGTGGTAACAGGTCTGGGAGCAATCACCCCAGTTGGCAACGATGTGAACAGTACATGGGACTCGTTGATCAATGGAGTAAGTGGTGCCGGACCTATTACTCTTTTTGACGCTTCACTGTTTAAAACACAGTTTGCGTGTGAAGTAAAAAATTTCGACCCGAGTCTTTATTTCGATCGGAAAGAAGCCCGTAAATTCGACCGTTACGCACAATTAGCCATTGCATCGGCCAAAGAAGGCGTAGCCAATTCGGGACTCGATCTTGAAAAAGTAAATAAAGATCGTGTAGGAGTTATTTTTGCCGCAGGAATCGGAGGCATCAAAACGTTTGAAGAAGAAGTCAGTGCATATTTTAATAATGTAGAGAAAGGACCCAAATTCAACCCATTTTTCATCCCCAAAATGATCGCTGATATCGCAGCAGGTCATATTGCCATGATGTACGGTTTTCATGGACCTAATTACGCTACCGTATCGGCCTGTGCCTCTTCTACCAATGCACTCATCGACTCGTTCAACAACATTCGTTTAGGTAAAGCCGATGTTATTGTATCGGGTGGAGCCGAAGCAGCCATTACAGTTGCCGGTCTCGGCGGATTTAATTCGATGCATGCCGTTTCGACAAGAAACGACGATCCGAAAGGAGCTTCACGTCCTTTCAGCGCAAGCCGCGACGGTTTTGTTATGGGAGAAGGTGCAGTATGCCTTGTTTTGGAAGAATTAGAGCATGCACTCGCTCGAGGTGCAAAAATATATGCTGAAATTGTAGGAGGCGGAATGTCGGCCGACGCATATCATATCACAGCATCACATCCCGAAGGACTCGGTGCTAAATTGGTAATGCAAAATGCTTTGGATGATGCCGAAATGAAACCGGAAGAAATCGACTATATCAATGTACACGGTACATCCACTCCGGTAGGTGATATTTCGGAAGTAAAAGCTATTAAGTCGGTATTCGGCGACCATGCCTACGATCTGAATATCAGTTCTACAAAGTCGATGACCGGTCACTTATTAGGCGCAGCAGGTGCTCTCGAAGCCATGGTATGCGTAAAAGCGGTTGAAAACGATATCGTACCTCCAACGATCAATTTCCATGAAGGTGATGAAGATCCAGAAATCGATTACAAACTGAATTTTACATTTAATAAAGCTCAAAAAAGGACTGTCAATGCGGCTCTTTCGAATACGTTCGGATTCGGAGGTCACAATGCCAGCCTGATCGTAAAAAAATTTGTGAAATAAAGTGTTCAAAACGATTTATCATAAGATAAGGCTCTTTAAGCTTCGGCATAAAGAGCCTTATTGTAATTTTTATAAGATATTAGGATTTTATCCCCAGAATATCGACGTTTACGAACAGGCTTGCCTGCATCGATCGTCATCGATTCGTACAGAAAAAGGCCAATGGATTAATAACGAACGCCTTGAATTTTTAGGGGATGCCGTACTCGACGCTATAGTAGCAGATATTGTATTTAACGAATTCGAATCGAAAAAGGAAGGATTCCTGACTAATACCCGCTCAAAAATCGTGCAGAGGGAAATGTTGAATCAGATCGCCCTGAAAATCGGACTCGATAAACTCATTATTGCTTCTACCCATACCAGCTCTCATAACAATTACATTTACGGAAATGCGTTCGAAGCATTTATCGGGGCTATTTATATCGATAGAGGGTATGAAGTCTGTAAAAAATTCATACAAGAAAAAGTTATAAAACCCTATATTAACCTGAATCAGGTCGCAAAAAAAGAGGTCAATTTTAAATCGAAACTGATTGAATGGTGCCAAAAAAATAAAGTAGATATAACTTTTACTCTGATCGAATCTTTTACCGATCATGATAATAATCCTATTTTCCAGTTTCAAGTGATTATAGGAGGGATATCAGGAGGAATAGGAATAGGCTATACCAAAAAAGAATCGCAGCAAAATGCGGCTCAAATGGCATTGAAAAAAATAAAATCGGATAAAGATTTTTTACAGGCGATTCTCGATTCACAAACTGCTAAAGATAAAGAAGAAAAAGAAATAGATACAGGAGATACAGAAGAACAAATATCGACCGAAAAAGAAATACAGATTGAAAATACCATGGAAAAAGAATATATCCCCAACTAATCGATCTTTTCGAACTAAAAAAAAATGATGCCGATAAAAGTTGTTTTATCGGCATCATTTTTTTATAATCATACGATTTACATTATCGTCAATCCGGACGCGGTACAATAAAAGGTTTCACCAATGAAAGGTTATTATCCTTCACGATTTCACACTCCCCTAAAAGAATCGTTTCGGGCAATATAAAAGACGACTGAAAACTTCCTGAAGTCATATTCTTAACAAACTCTTTATCGGATATCCCCAGTACTCTTTTAAATGATTTCATATTCAGATCGTTTATGACCCCACCGCGAACCAATTGTTCTTTACCCGTTTTCACGTCGACCTGATAAAGCTCATCGGCCTTATTTCCGCTTTTTTTACGAAGAATATAAGCATAATCATAACCTTCATCTTTCGCTCTATTAAGTAGTCTCTTTTTCAATTCTTCTTTAGAAGATCTGTTATTTCCACTCAAACGTACTACACCGGGGTATACACCGGCCGACATTCCCCATCTGTCGGTATGATAATGTCCGTTGGAAACCGGACTTTTCAAAGTAGGCGTACGCCCATTCAACATCGCCTTCAGAATACCGTTTTCCACAAGGATCATCTCTTTATCGGGAACCACTCCTTCGAGATCTACTGGATAATATCCCACGAGATTAATCCCATTATAAACAGGTGTACCGGTTAAAGATGTTATATTCAAATCTTTCGAAATGATACGTTTATTCATCATCTGCTCGAGTTGATTATCGTCATATTTTGAATTATAAGGATAATAACGATCTAAATCTTCACTTAAAAGAGTTTTACGGCGTGCAATCAAGTTTCTGGTTCCACTAAAAAAATTATCGATAAAAGAAGTAACCACTGCGTCACCCTCGATTAAAATCGGCCCATCATACGGCTCGTTTATAATAGGGGCATTGTACACTTTGACAAAAAGATCTCCGATCTCACGACAAAAAGCCTTCAGACTATCAATATCGGGTATCTCGGAAACATCACGATACAAATTAGCTACCATATTTTCAAGTAACTGGCCATCAGGAGTCATGCCTTTTATATATACGTCGATATAAACAGAATTATCGGGGTACTTCACTACCGTATTTTCTGTATTATAATTACGAACCACCTTATTTACCGCTGAAATAACGACACGAGAGTCGGTTAATTGAGGATAATCACGAAAAACAGCCGAGGCTTCACATACATATTTCTCTAAAGCTTTACGGTCGAGATTCATACGCTTCACAGGAACTTCGATATTTACAGAAGGCATCACAGTATAATCGGGAAGAGCCGTTTCTTCAGAAGAAAGGTTTTTCTGATGCAATACACTTTTTTTCTGTTCTAATTGTTCGATCGACTTTTTATAAAGACCATCGAGATTACCCCAAATAGAAGTGCGCACCAAAAACTCATTATCACTATAAGGAGCGACAAAAACTTTTCCGGAATAAAGCTGTTCTACCCCCATAAAATTATTATTGTTATTCTGATAATCTCCAATAAATAAGGTAGGAATTATACGACGTACATAATCGAGTTTATTACCATAAAGACTTCCTAACGAAGCTTCTATTCTTAAAGTCTCTAAATCGCTCATCATACATCCGATAAAAAAGGGAGAAGCAAAATCTCCGATTTTTAAACCGGAAGCATTTCGATCGATCTCATATTTCATCGCTTTCATCACAGGGTCATCCTGCACTTTCGTTCCAAAAGCATTTATCACTATAGCAACTCCAGCCAAGAGAGTTATTATCTGTTTATTTATATACATGATTTTTTCATTTAAAAGTTTACCGAAGGCCGTTCGAGAACTGGAGGCTGAGCCGTTGATTTTCCACTCTTCTGCGTTTCGACCGTTTTTATCAACATCGTAGGAGCCACACAAGAAACCGGTATCGAGCCCGATTCGGCACCGCAATATCCATTAAATACTTCATAATCATCTCCACAAGCCATGATCTGCGAGAAAACCGATAAAGGAGTTCCTATCAAATTTACCCCTCTGACCAATTCATCGGGACGCCCATCGGCATATATACGATATACGATCAAGGGAGTAACATTAAAAGCATTAGCATCGAATCGGGTCGTATTGGTAAATCCACCACTGACTTCCCCGAAATAATAACCGTAAGGTTTTCCCTGTTTTTTCAGCTCGTCTCTAAGTTTTGCCCTCAGTTCGCCGGGAGTAAAAGGATTATTTGTTTCTACAATCATATTAGACTGTCGAGTAACAGGATCGTAATAAATCATACCCCGCCCGTGACCATTAGAGTTTAAAAATCCATCGATCGGCGTACGACTCATCAAAAAAGATTTTAATGTTCCTTTATCGACAACATCGACACGTTGCCCTCTGATACCTTCATCGTCGAAAACATACCGCCCACTAAGAAGCGTATTTTTATATTCTTTCAAAGTAGGATCAAAATACACACTCATATCACCGGGGAGCACCGATTGAGATACTTTTTTCTTAAAAGTCTGGGCATCCCCCTCGAGTTTCATTCTGGCACCTTCGACCCGATGTCCGAAAAACTCATGAAAAAATACACCTGTCGCCTTAGAACTTAAAATGGCCGGACCGGTATATGAATCGGCTACCGGTGCTTTTTTAAGCTGCGACAGCATATCGCTCATTTCTGCAACATCGGCAAGAATCTTTTTATCCGAAGGAAGATCACTCGCCTTAAAGCCAAAATAACTAACGTACAAGGGCAAACTCATTCCATCATTTGCAATCGTATATGCATTTAAACCCAATCTGACAGAAGCATCATTTTGAAAAATTTTACGACCTTCGGTATCGGCAAAATACATTTGCTGAATTCCCGCCCGAAAAAAAGCATCACCTGAAAGTATATCTTTATTTTTCAAGAAGAGACTGGTGTATTTATTTAGTTTTCTCTCGATCTCATTTTCATCATATTTCAAATCTTTCAAGGTTAACTTTTTTTCGATATAAACTTCAGCAGACTCCTTTGTAAAATCAGGTGATTTATCTTCAGCCTCCACCGAAACTGCCACATTTGCCTTCACCTTCTTATATCTTTGTACTGCATTTTTATAATACTTATCGGTAGCAACCCACAAAGCTAAACGTATTGCTTCAGGATCATCGGATAAAGGAAATAATATACTCTGTCCCTCATTCTGACTTCCGAAAAAATCACCTTTAACTTCGTGAGTATTATCTAATTGTACATCCCCGACACGAACGATAACATGCAGCATTCGCGACTCTTCTCGCACAGGGGTATCACTGCCGCCAAACTGGCTCGAAAATGTTTGATCGGAATTTTGATATACCCGGTAACTGATATAATACGCCGGAACTTCTTCTTGACGCAGCAATTCGAGATTACGGTCGGCCTCTTTACTAAGTACATCCAACAATTGTTCCTGAGCCGGCAATAAGGGAGTAAAAAGCAATAATACCAAAAGAACATAATGTCTGTAATTTTTCATACTATTAAAATTATATTTTAGGATAACAAGTCTATATTTTATCCCACTGGGAAAAAACTGAAACAGATTTCTAAAAATACGCAGGATTTTTTACGATCTACAAACATATACTTCCATATCGAAAGGATTTATAATAGAACGTAAACAGATTACATCTGTAACAAAAAAACCGCAGTTTTAACGATATTTAAATATACCTCTAAAAAACGGACTGAACTAATCGGGATATCAGGTTGTTCCTAAAAAAACACAATTTAAAATATGATATTCAACCAAGTTGATACACACTTTCTTATAGCCGCAATTATCGTCATTTCGTCGGCTCTTGTATTTTATTCGATCGGTGTATGGAGTGAACGCATTCAAAAAGAATTAAAAGGATGGCATGTCGGTTTTTTCCTTGCCGGTCTCTGTGCCGATACTTTAGGGACAGGACTCATGGAACATATTGCTCATCTGACTCACTTACATGATCGCATACATACAATTACAGGCATCATAGCCATATTACTGATGTTTGTGCATGCCATTTGGGCATTATGGACCTATTACAAAGGTTCATTAAAAGCCCGTGAACACTTCAATCGCTTCAGTATTATAGTATGGTGTATTTGGCTTATCCCGTATTGTATAGGAATATATTTAGGAATGTCTTTAGGTAAATAACTTTTACAAGAAAACTCTTATTATAAAAAAGCACTCGTTGTTTACGAGTGCTTTTTTATAATAACGAAAAATATTACTCTTGGCTATTATCTTTCTTCGGTTTATTAAAATGCTTTGCTGGCTTTTCTTCAATTCTCTCCGGACGAGGTTGAAGTGCTTTCATCGACAACCTGAACTTACCGGTCTTCTTATCGATTTCGATCAGCTTAACGGTTACTTCATCACCTTCTTTAATTCCCGAACTTTCCATATTTTCAATCCGATCCCAACTTATTTCAGAAATATGCAAAAGTCCATCTTTACCTGGCATAAACTCTACGAATGCTCCGAATGCAAGAATAGATTTCACTTTACCGGTATAAACTTCGCCTTCTTCGGGAATCGCAACAATGCCCTTAATACGAGCCATAGCGGCATCGATTGAATCACGACCGGGAGCAGAAACCTCTACTCTACCGATATTATCTATTTCTTCAATCGTAACTACAGCTCCAGTAGCTTCCTGTATACCCTGAATAATTTTTCCGCCCGGACCTATTACCGCACCAATCATATCTTTCGGTATATTTATTACTTCGATACGAGGAGCATGAGGTTTCATTTCGCGACGAGGTTCGGGAATCGTTTCGAGAATCTTACCCAAAATATGCATACGACCTTCACGAGCCTGATTTAACGCTTTTTCGAGTACTTCATATGAAAGTCCGTCTACTTTTATATCCATTTGTGTAGCCGTAATACCGTCTTTTGTTCCCGTCACCTTAAAGTCCATATCTCCCAAATGATCTTCATCACCGAGAATATCGGAAAGTACCGCGAATTTTACATTATCCTTATCGGTAATAAGTCCCATTGCAATACCCGATACAGGTTTTTTAATGGGTACACCGGCATCCATCAGAGAAAGGGTACCCGCACAAACGGTAGCCATAGATGAAGAGCCATTCGATTCGAGAATATCAGATACGATACGTATCACATAAGGATAATCATCGGGAATCATTTTTTTCAACGCACGGTTCGCCAAGTTTCCATGACCGATTTCACGACGTCCTACTCCCCGGCTGGCACGAGCCTCACCGGTAGAGAAAGGCGGGAAATTATAATGTAAAAGGAAACGATCGCGACTCTGATCGAGTACATCGTCTACGATTTTTTCATCGAGTTTAGTTCCCAGTGTAACAGTAGATAACGACTGAGTTTCTCCCCGGGTAAATACGGCCGAACCATGAGGTCCCGGCAGATAATCTACTTCGGCCCAAATAGGACGAATCTGAGTCGTAGAACGCCCGTCGAGACGTTTGCCTTCATCGAGGATACAACGGCGTACGGCTTCTTTTTCTACATCATGGTAATAACGTTTCACCAAAGCCTCTTTCTCGGCAGCGGCTTCAGGATCCATAGATCCGAGATATTCTTTAACGATATTTTCAAACGCTTCACCGCGGGCATGCTTGTTAGCATTACCTGACCGAGCGATTTCGTATGCTTTATCGTAACATTTTTCCCATATATCTTTCCGAAGTTCCTCATCGTTCACTTCGTGACAATAGGTACGCTTAACGGTAGACCCGACAGCTTCCGCCAATTCTATCTGTACGCGACACTGATCTTTAATAGCTTCATGAGCGACTTTCAAAGCTTCCAATAATTCAGCTTCCGAAACTTCGTTCATTTCGCCTTCCACCATCATTATATTCTCAATCGTAGCACCTACCATCAAGTCCATATCTGCTTTTGCCAATTCTTCGAAAGTAGGATTAATTTTAAATTGTCCGTCGATGCGAGCGACCCGTACTTCAGAAATAGGACCGTTGAAAGGAATATCGGAAACGGCTATAGCAGCCGAAGCAGCCAAACCGGCCAAGGCATCGGGCATATCTTTACCGTCTGAGGAAAACAACATGATATTTACAAATGTATCTGCATGGTAATTATCAGGGAACAAGGGACGAAGAACCCGGTCGACAAGACGCGAGGTCAGGATCTCATAATCCGAAGCCCGGCCTTCTCTTTTTGTAAATCCACCCGGAAACCGGCCGAATGCCGAATAGCGTTCTTTATACTCTACCTGAAGCGGCATAAAATCTACCCCTTCACCAGCTTCCTGAGCTGAAACTACAGTAGCCAGCAACATGGTGTTTCCCATGCGTACTTCTACTGCTCCATCGGCCTGTTTAGCCAATTTCCCTGTCTCGATCGTGATGGTACGTCCATCGCTAAGTTCGATCGTTTTTTTAATAGGATTAATCATAAAAACAATATTTCTTTTTCACTTCTATCCAAAATCATGCAAAGATAAATAAAGTTTTACGCGCAACCTCGTGTAAATGAAAGAAAAATATAAAAATCTGTTTATTTCTAAATAGTTTTTCACAAATGAAAGAGCTTTTTCTTAAAACAGGCCTTTCATTTGTGAAAAGAATTGTCGGAATATCTAAAAAACATATCTTTGTATCAGAAAAATAAAATATTTCTGTTCGATAAATATAGCTATTATGAAAAAATACAGTATTCTTTTTATTTTCGGAATTCTGCTTTGTTCTTGTCACAACGATAAGTTTACGGTAAAAGGGACTATTTCGGGTGCCGATGGAAAAACCTTATATCTCGAAGCCTCAGAAATTACCCGTAACCTTATTCTCGATTCTGTAAAACTTGATGCCGGAGGAGAATATAAGTTCAGCGCACCGGCTCCCCAATACCCAGAATTCTACCGTTTACGTATCGGAAACGCTCATATCGATTTTTCGGTTGATTCTACCGAAACGGTTACGATCGATTCTCAATTTCCCGGATTTGCATCTGATTACCGCGTATCGGGATCCGAAAGCAGTGAAAAAATGAAAATTGTTTCGCAGGCAAGTCAGGCTTTAAAAGAAAAAACCGATAAAGCCATGGTCGATATGAAAATGCCCGGAGTTGACCAACGGCTAATTACTGAAAAATTTTTGGATGATATCGCCGACTATAAAAAAGAAATGAATCAAATCCTTTACAGCAATCCCAGGTCGGCTGTCGCTTATTATATTATTTTTCAGCAAATCGACGGAAAATCGATATATGATCCCTATGATAAAGAAGATAGTAAAGCCATAAGAGCGGTGGCTACACAATACGACTTTTTCTATAAAGAATCGGTGCGTGCAAAACAACTCCATAAAATGGCAATCGAAGCATTAGCCGAAATGCGCGCTGCTGAAAATTCAATCCGTGTTGACACGACCTCGGGCGCCATCGATATATCGCTTCCCGACGAATACGGCCATATCCAAAAATTATCCTCTCTGAAAGGGAACGTAGTATTATTGGATTTTACTGCCTATCAAACCGACTATTCTCCTCAGTATAATATTACTTTGGCCAACATATATAAAAAATATAAAGACAAAGGTTTTGAAATCTACCAAGTATCTCTCGATAACGATGAGAATTTCTGGAAAGTATCGGCCTCGAACTTACCCTGGATCAGTGTATGGGATGCAGACAGCCAAAGTTCACGTAACGCCGCTTTATATAATGTGCAAAAGTTACCGACTTCGTTCCTGCTCGATCGTAATGGTTCGATAAAAACACGAGTAGAATCGATGAAATCACTCGAAAACGAAATAAAGAAACTATTATAATTATTTTTCCATATCAACTACTCGAAAAATATCGGCTTTCAGACGTAAATAAATAAATATTTTATACATAGAAGTTTAGAAAGTTTCCCTTTTTATTTGGCAAGTAAAAAAAAGAAATTATCTTTGCAATAGTGAAAACACAAAAAGGAGTTCCGGCTGGGCAACCAGCGGGAATTCTTTTTTGTTTATAAGAGACGAACAAACTAAAAAAACTATAGGAGACTAAATTATGGCAATCAGTTACATGACCGAAGAAGGTTATAAGAAGATGATGGAAGAGATAGCGTATCTCGAAACGGTAAAACGAGCTGAAATATCAAGACAAATAGCCGAAGCACGAGACAAAGGCGATCTTTCTGAAAACGCAGAATACGATGCGGCAAAAGAAGCTCAGGGAATGCTCGAAATGAAAATATCCCAATTAAAAGATAAGGTAGCCAACGCTAGACTGATCGATGATTCGAAACTGAACACACATACCGTTCAGATACTGAATAAAGTGAAAATAAAAAACACGAAGAATAACGCTACCATGGAATACATGCTGGTTTCTGAAAGCGAAGCTAATTTGAAAGAAGGAAAAATCGCCGTAAATACTCCTATAGGAAAAGGACTATTAGGTAAAAAAGTAGGCGATGTAGTAGAAATACAAGTACCATCGGGAGTGATGACATTCGAAGTAATCGATATCTCGATATAAACATACAAGCGACCACAGTCTCACCAACGGCTGCTCCGGTCGCTTTTATTTTTTAGAAGAATATTAAAATCTCTCTTTTCCTCCTATAGTTAAACGGAAAGAGAGATTTTTTTATATTTTTGCCTTTAAGTTTTTATTTTATAAATTATAATTACAGAGACTATGCCTACAATATTCAGCCGTATCGTTGCGGGAGAGATTCCCAGTTATAAAGTCGCAGAAAACGACCGTTATTACGCATTCCTCGATATCAATCCTGTCGTAAAAGGACATACACTCGTTATCCCGAAACATGAGGGAGATTATTTATTCGACATGGAAGATGAAGATCTGGCATCTTTCACTCTATTTGCCAAAAAAGTAGCGAAGGCCATCGAGAAAGCGATTCCCTGCAAACGCGTGGGAATAGCTGTTATGGGATTAGAAGTTCCTCATACCCACATACACCTGATTCCCATAAATAAAGAATCGGATATGTATTTTTCGAAAGAAAAACTCTCTCTCGCCCCGGAAGAAATGAAACGGATTGCAGACGCGATCTCCGCCAAAATGGAATAGAATTTACAACAATTTTTTCCGTAAGTACTTAACCGGATACCAGGCAGCCAGAAAACCAAGTATTGCAACGACAAGAAGCACTGCAACCGAATCGATCCATTCTATTTTAACAGGATAGGAGTCGACTACGAAAGCGCCGGCAGTTTGTCCCAAACGCAACAACCCGAATTCTTGTTGCAGAAAACACAGCAGTATTCCCACGGCAAGACCGAGACCTGCACCTATAGCCGAAATCAACCAGCCTTCTGTTAAAAATATACGGGATATCAACTTGTCATCGGCACCCATACTTTGCAGTGTTTTTATATCGTCTTTCTTATCGATAATCAACATCGATAACGAACCGATTACATTAAATGTCGCAATCATTAAAATAAATGCTAAAATAAGGAATGTCATCCATTTCTCGATCTGCATCATTCTAAACGAAGTTTCTTGCTGCTGCATACGATCTTTTACGACAAATCCTATACCCAAACGACTCTGTAATTTATCGATAAATGCTTTTTCATTTACTCCATCGACAAGTTTAATCTCGATTGCTGAAGCTTCAGTCTTATAATCGAGTATTTCTCTCGCAAAATCTAAAGGGACAATGGCGACCTGATCGTCATATTCGGGCTGATTAACACTGAAAACAGCTGTGGTAAAAAGAGTTCCCTCGTTAAAAGATGCAGCCGGATTGGCCATATTCACTTTTCCTTTACGACGAGGGGCATACACTTTTAATGGATGCAGGTAATGCGCTCCTGCTTCGAGACGATTAGCAACCCCTACTCCTATGGTAGCATATCTGACAATAGAATCTCGAAGCATAAACTCACCATCGAGCAAAATACGGTCGATTTGGGTAAGCTTTCCGAAATTATCGGGCACCCCCTTCATTAACGCAGGCATCTGTTTGTCTCGGTAAACAAGCAATACGTTTTCTTCAAGTACAGGGGACCATTCTTCGATTTCAGGCCATTTTTCGACTTCACCAAAAACCGGTTGAGAGGTATCGAATGTTTTCCCTTTTACCAACTCGATTTTTACTTGTGGATCGAGAGTCGAATACAACGATGCGATTAAATCCTGAAATCCGTTATATACCGATAACGTACAAATAAGCGCCATCGTGGTAATAGCCACACCACATACCGAAACGATCGATATGGTATTGATAGCACTATGTGATTTCTTCGAAAACAAATAACGCCGCGCAATGGTAAAAGAAAGTCCCATTATCTCAATTTCGGGTTATTTATTGAGCAGTGAATCGATATTTTCGATATAATCGAGCGAATCATCGAGAAAGAACATCAATTCGGGAGTTTTACGCAACTGAAACCTAACTCGCTGAGCCAGCTCGTAACGAATACTTTTTGCATTGGATCGTATCGATTCTAATATATCGGCACTCTTTTCTGGAGGAAAGATACTAAGATAAACCTTAGCCACACTCAAATCGGGACTCACCCGCACGACACTCACCGATATCAACGTACCGTGTGTTTTGCGGGTCTCATTCAAAAAAATGTCGCTCAAATCTTTCTGCAGCAACCGACCGATTTTACTTTGTCTCGTCGTTTCCATATTTATCTGTTTTTTATATACTCCTTTTAGAAGAATAACTTAGGATAAAAAATCTATAACACTTTGTTCAAGATACGAACTTTCTGTGTATAACGATCATTTTATCTGATTTTATTTTTTCCGGATCAGGGTTAAACCATCCCTCAACGGAAGTATTACTTTTTCAACCCGGTCATCGGCAGCCACCAAATCGTTAAAACGCAAAATTCCTTTCGTTTGGGGATCATGAGCTTTAGAATCAATAACTTTTCCGTCCCACAAGGTATTGTCGGCAAGTATAAACCCACCCGGTTTTACTTTATCGAAAACTAAATGGTAATAATCGATATAATGTCGTTTATCGGCATCGATAAATACCATATCGAATATACGGTCTATCGAAGGAACGACTTCCATAGCATCTCCGATATGAAAATAAATACGGTCTTTATAAGGGGATCGTTCGAAGTATGACCGAGTAAAATCTTCTACCTCATCATCGGCTTCGACCGTATGGAGTTCACTGTCATCCTCCATTCCTTCAGCCATACACAATGCCGAATATCCGGTAAACGTACCTAATTCGAGTACATACTTAGGAGAAATCATACGACACAACATTTTAAGAATTCGCCCCTGTAAATGGCCCGATAACATGCGTGGCCTAAGCATATTTACATGCGTGTCACGATTAAGTTTACGAAGCAATTCACCCTCTGCATCACTATGCGCAAGTATATAATCTTCTATCTCATCCGTCATAATCTTACCGGTCGCTTTCTTCGAGATTGGGAAGCACGTAATGTTTATAATCAGCCAATACTTTACCTACTGAATTTATTTCGAGGAAAGTAGAGCCGCCACCTTCACCAAAAGCTCCACCGACATAGGCAATAAGATCTTCCCGGGTAAGCCATCCCCGCTCGATCAGCAAATTAAGCCCCCGGAAAAGATATTCTCTCGAAGTTCGAGTCTCATGCTGAAACATCGGGTACACTCCATACGAAAGGGATAATTCACGCATCGTACGTTCGCGATAACATATAGCCAGTACCGGATATTTGCCTCTGTATGCAGCTACATAACGAGCGGTACGACCCGTATAACTGTCGGTTATAATCGCTTTAGTTCCCAATTTTACAGAGGATTTTACAGCCTGCTTAGCTAAAAACGAAGTAACATCGAGACCTACCTCCGGAGTAATTACACGAATATCATTATCTGATAGCTTGGTTTTTTCGGCTTCTTCGGCAACTTTCGACATTGTCGCAATCGCTTCTACCGGATATTTCCCGTATGCCGTCTCACCACTTAGCATAAGGGCATCGGTACGGTAATATATCGCATTTGCAATATCTGTAACCTCGGCCCGGGTAGGACGCGGATTTTTTATCATGGAATGCAACATCTGGGTAGCGACAATAACCGGTTTCTTAGCCTGAATACACTTCTTAATGAGTATTCGCTGTATCCCCGGTATTTTTTCCTGAGGAACTTCTATACCCAAGTCACCACGGGCAATCATGACGCCATAAGCCACTTCGATAATTTCATCGATGTTATCTACTCCTTCTTGATTTTCGATTTTTGCAATAATCTTGATATCACTATTATTAGCATCGAGAATTTTTTGTATATCGAGGACATCATGTTTATTCCTTACAAACGAGTGTGCAATAAAATCGATATTATGTTCGATCGCAAACATAATATTTCTTTTATCTTTTTCGGTAAGCGAAGGTAAATTAATACGTACTCCCGGCACATTTACACTTTTGCGCGAGCCCAATTCACCCTCATTCTGGGCTTCACAAAGCAAGTAATCGGAATGTTTCTCGATTACTCTAAACTCTATCTCGCCATCATCAATAAGAATATGGCTTCCCAAAGACAAGTCGTTTACAAAATTGGGATAAGATATAGCTATACATTCTTTGGTCGTGGGAATATCGGGATTTCCTACCATTTTTACAATATCACCCGAAACAAATGTTACACGACCTTCGTTTTCTATAGTCGTCGTTCGCATTTCGGGGCCTTTAGTATCCATAAGAATTCCTATCTTATTAGAAACCGCACGAACATTATTTATTATTTTATTAAAACCATCGGCTGTCAGATGGGCCGAATTCATTCGCACCACATTCATACCGTTCTCATAAAGCGCACGAACGAAATCGACATCACATCTGAGATCAGAAACTGTGGCTACAATCTTGGTGTGTTTAGACATATTATTTCTTATATTGATATCTTATTTTTACCTGTTACTTACAAACTACCGACAAGCGACTCAACCGCTAAACGATAAGAATCGAGGCCGAAACCGATAATCGAACCTTTGCATGCTGCGGCAATCATCGAAACATGCCTGTAAGTTTCTCTATTGTGGATATTTGAAATATGGACCTCGATAACAGGAGCCGGAACTGCCCTTATCGCATCGGAAATAGCTATTGAAGTATGTGTATATGCCCCGGCATTAAGAATGATACCATCGATATCGAACCCGACCCGATGTATTTCATCGATAATAAAACCCTCTACATTGGACTGAAAATACCGAAGGTTATGTTGGGGATAACATTCTCGAAGCCGATCGAGATAATTTTCGAATGAAGACTCGCCATACACACTTTTCTCTCGTTTCCCTAATAAATTAAGATTTGGACCATTGATTATTAGTATATTCATAAAATAACAATCTTTTTAGTATCTTTGTAAAACGGAATAGCTCCCCTGGTTGTTCGTAAACAAAACATTATAATCGTATTCGTACAGGGCAAGTTTCGTTGCAAAATTAATAAAAAAAACGGAATATATCCCACAAATCGATGTCACTAAAAAAAGAGAACATATTGAATGAATATATTTCATTTCTGAAACTCGAAAAAGGGTTGTCGGACAATACGATAAACGGTTATCTGCTCGATTTGCAAAAACTTATCACCTTTATAGGATCGGGAATATTAAACACCGAGACCATAGAAAAAACTGATATACACCAATTTATCTACCAATTACAAGACACCGGAATACACCCTCGTTCTCAAGCCCGTATTTTATCGGGAATAAAATCGTTTTACCGATTTCTCATTACACAGGAATACATCGACCATGACCCGACCGAACTTATCGAAGGTCCAAAACTCGGCCTACACCTTCCTGAAATTCTCAGTGTAACCGAAATCGATCGCCTCAGCAGCTCTTTCGACATGTCGTTACCAGAAAGTCAGCGTAACCGGGCAATCATTGAGGTCCTATATGGATGCGGACTGCGAGTATCGGAATTAATCGGATTGAAAATCTCCCAAATATTTGCTAAAGAAGAGTTTATCATTGTCGAAGGAAAAGGGGACAAACAAAGGCTGGTACCAATTTCACAAAGAGCCCTACAAGAAATAAACCTTTATCTCGAAGACCGTAAACACCTGAATATAAAAAAAGGCGACGAAGATATTCTTTTTCTCAATCGGCGCGGTGGTCATCTGACCCGAGTCATGATTTTTTACATCATAAAGAAACAATGTGAAATATGCGGCATAAAGAAAAAAATAAGCCCGCATACCTTACGCCATTCATTCGCTACACATTTACTCGAAGGCGGTGCCAATTTAAGAGCTATACAACAAATGCTGGGACACGAAAGCATTACAACCACCGAAGTATATGTACATCTCGATAAAGAATTCATTCGCAGCGAAATTCTCAACCACCATCCCCGAAATATGAAAGGCAAGCAGTAACGACACCTACTGCGCTTGTTTAACAATTAACATAATAAAATTTATTTTTATACTTTTATAATAAATTCTTTGATATATGCAAAAGCATGAATATTGATTTAATTTTTTTAAACACATCAGCCCTGCAAATTCGCAGGTTACGGAAGCCAGACTATCATACTTTTAACTATATTTGTAACGGTAATTTATTCTCATTATGCAAAGATGCTCTAAACAGGCGCTTTTTTTAGTGGAAAATACTTGGAATGAAAAATTAATATTATTTTTGCGACACGAAAGAAGAAGTATAACCAAATAACAATTATTATGAACAAGAAACTTTATTTACCCTTATTATTAGCCTTTATGGTAGCATTTGTAGGGTGTAAAAAAATGGGGGCACTCTCTCCCGATTATTTTACCGTTACTCCCAATCCTTTGGAAGTGATCGGTGGTGAGGTTCCGGCAACAATTACCGGTAATTTCCCCGAAAAGTATTTCAAGAAAAAAGCTACTGTTACAGTAACTCCTTATCTGGTATACGAAGGTGGCGAAACAGCTGGTACTTCTTATACATATCAGGGAGAGAAAGTAGTAGGTAATAACCAAACTATTTCTTACAAAATGGGTGGTAACATTACGATGAAAACTACTTTTAAATATATCCCGGCTATGAGAAAATCGGATTTATATCTTGATTTCACGGTTAAAAGCGGGTCCAAATCATATCAGCTTCCGCGTGTAAAAGTCGCTGAAGGTGTTATTTCTACAGCTGAAATTTGCGATCCCAATGCTTTAACTCCAGCCTTAGCTGCAGATAAATTCCAACGTATTATCAAAGAAAACTATCAGGCCGACATTATGTTCCTCATCCAACAAGCTAACTTGCGCAGCAGCGAGCTGAACAGCAACCAGATGAAGGATTACCAAAACAATGTTAAAGCCGCTGCTGAAGCTCCCAACAAAAAAATCACCGGTGTAAACATTTCTTCTTATGCTTCTCCTGACGGTGGAATGGAATTAAACACTAAACTGGCACAAGCTCGTGAAGATAATACAACAAAATATCTGAAACAACAGATGAAAAAAGATGCTGTAAATGCTGACCTTACCGGTGAATTTACAGCTGAAGACTGGGAAGGTTTCAAAGAATTGGTTGAAAAATCGAATATTCAAGATAAAGATCTTATCCTCCGCGTTTTGTCAATGTACAAAGATCCGGAACAAAGAGAACGTGAAATCAAAAACATGTCTTCTACATTTAAAATTCTCGCCGAAGAGATTCTTCCTAAACTGCGTTATTCAAGAATTACAGCTTCTATCGATGTTATCGGAAAATCGGATGCTGAAATCAGCAAACTAGCTGCTTCCGATCCTAAATCTCTTTCGGTAGATGAACTGTTGTATGCTGCAACTCTGACGAACTCTCTTTCTGAAAAAGAATCTATTTATAAGAAAGCTACCGAAATTTATCCGAACGACTACCGCGGTTATAACAACGTAGGTTTGATTTGTTTCGAAAAAGGCGATATCAATGCTGCTGAAAACTGGTTTAACAAAGCAAATAAGATCGCTCCCAATACCCCGGAAGTACAGATGAATTTAGGCTTGATCGAATTGACTAAAGACGAATTCGCAAAAGCTGAACAGGCATTCGGTAAATCAGCTGGTTCTGAAGGTTTGAACGAAGCTCTGGGTGTATTATATCTGCAAAGAGGCGAATATGCCAAAGCCGCTCGTGCTTTTGGCGACGCAAAGAGCAACAATGCTGCTTTGGCTCAGATACTTACCAAAGATTACAACAAAGCTAAAAATACTTTGGCTGGCGTAAGCGAACCCAATGCTACGACTTATTATCTGATGGCTGTAATCGGTGCACGCACCAACAACGAAAAAGCTGTTACAGATAATTTGAACAAAGCAATCAAGCTCGACAGCAACATGGCTAAACAAGCTGCTACCGATCTTGAATTTGCAAAATACGATATCTCGTCTATTGCGAAATAATAAAGATTATCGAAATACCGAAAGGCGCACTTTTAAAAAGTGCGCCTTTTTTCATGTCCTTTATTCATAGCGAGAGCCTTATTATTCATTAAAAATTAGTAAGTTTGCAATCAGATAAAAACAAGCAAGATATAATCGCTATGACAGAACAATTATTTTCTGCTCTACCCTATAAAGTAGCAGATATCACTTTAGCTGATTTCGGACGAAAAGAAATCGAATTAGCCGAGAAGGAAATGCCCGGTCTTATGGCTCTGCGAGAAAAATACGGCCAAGAAAAACCATTGAAAGGTGCACGTATCATGGGTTCGCTGCACATGACCATACAAACAGCTGTACTTATCGAAACCCTTGTCGCTTTAGGTGCTGATGTAAGATGGGTAAGCTGCAATATATATTCTACACAAGACCATGCTGCAGCTGCCATGGCGAAAGCGGGAATCCCAGTTTTTGCATGGAAAGGAGAAACCCTCGAGGATTACTGGTGGTGCACTTTGCAAGCTCTCCGATTCCCCGGAGGCAAAGGTCCGAATCTCATCGTAGATGACGGAGGCGACGCTACACTTATGATTCACCTGGGATATGAAGCCGAAAAAGATTCATCGATCTTAGATCGTAATGCCGATACCGAAGATGAAATCGAATTACTGAAGATATTAAAAAACGTAATGTCGGAAGACAATTCAGTCTGGACCCGTATGGTACCAGAAATAAAAGGAGTATCTGAAGAAACGACTACAGGTGTACACCGGTTATATCAGATGATGGACGAGGGTAAGTTATTATTCCCCGCCTTTAATGTAAACGACTCGGTAACAAAATCGAAATTCGATAATCTTTACGGTTGCCGGGAATCATTAGCCGACGGAATAAAACGTGCTACAGATATTATGATTGCCGGTAAAGTCGTGGTCGTATGCGGATACGGGGACGTAGGCAAAGGCTGTGCCCACTCGATGCGTTCGTACGGAGCCCGGGTACTCATTACCGAAATAGACCCTATTTGCGCATTACAAGCATCGATGGAAGGATTTGAAGTAACAACGGTAGAAAAAGCACTTTCCGAAGGAGATATTTATGTAACGACAACCGGTAATTGCGATATTATACGTATCGAACACATGGAGAAAATGAAATCGGGTGCAATTGTTTGTAATATCGGCCATTTCGATAACGAAATACAGGTAGATAAACTAAAAAAATACCCCGGAATACGTTGTCGGAATATCAAACCTCAGGTCGATCAATATTTTTTCCCTCAAGGACATTCTATTTTATTATTGGCCGATGGCCGTCTGGTAAATCTGGGCTGCGCAACAGGCCATCCTTCGTTTGTAATGAGCAATTCATTCACCAACCAAACCCTTGCTCAAAAAGAACTTTATACTAAAAAATACGAAGTAGGAGTTTACCGTTTACCTAAAGTTTTAGATGAAGAGGTGGCTCGCCTACATCTCGAAAAACTCGGGGTAGAACTTACCGTTCTCACAGATAAACAAGCCGCATATATAGGTGTTCCCAAAAACGGGCCCTATAAAGCAGATCATTATCATTATTAATATTGCATTCTGTTATGAGAAAATTAAATTTAAAAAAAGCATTACCTTATATCGGGTCGATATTATTTATGGTATTGCTCTCTTACATCTACTTTGCGCCCGAAATTTTCGAAGGAAAGGTTCTTCTTCAGGATGATATGAAACAAGGCATAGCAATCGGACAAGAAGGACTCGCTTTTAAAGAACAAACGGGAGAGACTACCCGCTGGACAAATTCTATCTTTTCGGGAATGCCCAATTTTCAGATATCACCGAGTTATCCCAATAATTCGGTTCTGAATGTAATCGGAAATGCGTTCCATTTATGGATCAACTCACCGGCATCACTTTTATTTATGATGATGTTGGGATTCTTTATACTTTTACTTTCACTTCGTACAAAATGGTATCTGGCTCTTATTGGAGCTATTGCCTATACTTTCTCATCCTATTTTTTTATTATCATCGCCGCAGGACATATCTGGAAATTCGTAACTTTGGTATATATCCCTCCTACGATAGCAGGTATCGTATTGGCTTACCGCGGAAAATATTTGTGGGGAGGAGTGATAGCCGCATTATTCGGAGCTATGCAAATCGTCTCGAATCATATTCAAATGAGCTATTATTTCCTTTTCGTAATTGCTGCAATAGTAATCGCCTATTTTATAGAAGCCTGGCGTAAACAGGAACTTCCCCGTTTCTTCAAAGCAAGCGGTGTGCTAATTATTGCAGCTGTATTAGCAGTAGGTGCAAATCTTCCGAACCTTTATCATACTTATGAATATTCAAAAGAGACCATGCGGGGACAATCGGAACTTGCTCCAGCACATCAGGAAGGCGGTGCAAAAACAGGTCTCGATACCGAATACATTACACAATGGAGTTACGGAATCGGCGAAACATGGACATTACTGATACCGAACGCTAAAGGTGGAGCTTCGGGTTACTTGGGAAACAATAAAGAGGCTATGAAAGACGTAAAAACAGATATACGCCAATATGTAGCCGAAATGAACCAATACTGGGGAGACCAGCCCGGAACGTCTGGACCTGTTTATGTAGGCGCTCTTGTCGCGTTTTTCTTCATATTGGGATGCTTTATTGTAAAAGGCCCGTTCAAATGGGCTCTTTTAGCCGCAACAATACTTTCACTTCTACTTTCATGGGGTAAAAACTTCCTGCCGATAACCCAATGGTTCATCGATTATTTTCCGATGTATAATAAATTCCGTACGGTATCGAGTATTCTTGTTATTGCAGAATTCTGTATCCCCTTACTGGCTATTCTGGCACTGAAAGAGCTGATACAAAACCCGTCGATCATTAAAACACAAAAGAAAACTATCGGTATATCTTTTGCTATTACAGGCGGTTTCGCATTATTATTCGCCATCTTTCCGTCTCTGTTTTTCTCATTCTTCAGTGCATATGAGAAATCGTTTATGACCGAACATCCGGAATTTGGTGAAATATTTGCCAGTCTCGAAACCGTACGTATCGGTATTTTCAGTGCCGATGCCTGGAGAAGTTTCTTTATTATAACTCTCGGTACAGCTATACTTTTATTATATGGTTACGGAAAACTGGGAAAAACGACATTTATCGTATTCACGGGTATTATTATTTTAAGCGATATGTATTCGGTAGATAAACGTTATCTCAACAGTGACAATTTCGTCCCGGAACGGAAAATAAAAGATCCTTTCCCAATGACAGAAGCAGATCGTATCATTTTAGAAGACAAAGATCCCAATTATAGGGTATATAACCTTACGGTTTCCTCTTTTCAAGACGCATCTACATCGTACCGGCACAAATCGATAGGAGGTTATCATGCTGCAAAACTGAGGCGTTATGACGACTTAATCAAATATCAGCTCGCAAATAATAATCGCCATGTCATTAATATGCTGAATACTCGCTACCTCATTGTACCGGGTAACAAAGAAACGGGTCCGCAGGTAATAAAAAATCCTGACGCAGCCGGAAATGCATGGTTTGTTTCAGATATCAAATGGGTAAACGACGCACAAGAAGAAATGAATGCTCTTACCGATTTCGATGAAAAGAAAACAGCGATTATAGATAAACACTTTGCAAATATCATCGATAAAAATATAACCCCTCCGGCTCCCGGTGACACGATTTATCTCACTTCGTATAAGCCAAACGAACTGCGTTATAAATCGAACAGCTCTAAAGGCGGATTAGCGGTTTTCTCTGAAATTTATTTCCCTTGGGGATGGCAAATTTCAATCGACGGGAAACCGGCTCAAATGGCCCGGGTAAATTACGTATTAAGAGCTATGGAAATACCGGCCGGGCAACACGAAATTATTTTCCGTTTCGATCCCGTTTCGGTAAAAGTCACTACCGGAATAGCTATCGGATGCATTACACTTATCTTATTGCTGGGCATATGGGCTCTTATCGATGTAATCAGAAGAAAACCCGGAATAGCAGAAGAAGAGTAAATTTTAATTCTATTTTATAACATATTATTTCGATGAAAAGGGATAAGGCCAATGTTCTTATCCTTTTTTTATAAAAAGGAAATCAATTTCAGAAAAACCGATAATACAAAATTCCCCTGTTATCAGAAATCTGATAACAGGGGAAAAACCTCTAATAAACTCTACTTTTATTTCGTCAGGCCCAAGCCTGTTTCAATACGTAAAATAACATCTTTATAATGATATTTGGCAGCGATATCAGCAGTAGAGGACAATCTCGATTTCAACAAATCGAGTATACGCAATAATTCACCTCGCTTTACCGAGACCGCATCGGAAGTTCGATTAGACTGACCGCTGTAAAAATTTACAACACGACCGCCTGCCGCCTTATCTTCATCCAGATGAAAATTGCAACACCAAGCTGTAGGTTGCGATAGCAAATGTAGCTTAGGCGCTTCTTTTGTAGTTGCTTCTTCTTGCGCTGCAATCAGTAGTGCATCGACAAATCCCTTCTGCAATTCCCGCTCATTAGCATCCGGAATTCCCCCTCGCTGTGTAACACCGAAAATATGTTTATGCATCATATCGAGCATCTCGATAGCAGTAAATGCATGCTTTCCATTTTGTTTCTCATTCTCCAGCATCCGAACGATGCGGTTATTCGATAAGAGATCCCAGAAAAGATACCCTTGTGCATTTTTAAGTACGAACGAAGGAGAATTTTCAATGTTTCCCAATACCGAAGAAACCTGTATCGGATAGGTATACTTATTGATATCAGCTTTCAATAACCATTCGGGATTTGAAAAAACTTCATCTAAAAGAAATTGCAATGCCTCTTTCTGCCGTTTTTTCTCAACGAAAGTATAAGTTTGCTGGCCATCGCCCACTTCGGTATTATCGAGATACATCCCTCCTACATTCGAAAGTACATGATATAAATAATTATTCCATTGTCCGATGACTCCGTTATACAATTTACCGGCATCGGTATAGGTTTGACCTCTTTCTCCGGTAGTCGTCCAAGCAATCAACTTCGGCATAATTCTTTTCAGATTCGCCATCCCGTAACGCGCGGCTTTTACATTATCATCGCCAAGGTCTTCTATCATCGCCCGGGGATCGCTGGCATCACGCATCGGCTGAGCGTCGGCATACCGGTACAATTTTCCTTTATGGTCATTCAAAAACTCATATAAAACTTCTTTTTCTTCCGCCGGAGATTCGACATTATACCAACGATAACCATACTCGATAGCAAAAATATCGTAAGGTCCGATATGCGGAGCCAAATCCTTTATACCGTCACCCGGTTGCGCAACATAATTATAACGTGCATAATCCATAATAGAAGATGCCGTAGATTTCATTTTTTCAGTAAAGCTTTTCGAGCGTAAAGAATCTGTCGGATAGGCAGCAGAGGCCATCATATTATGACGCAACCCAAGAGAATGACCAATCTCATGGCAAGCTACAAAACGCATCGCATCACCCATAAGACTATCGGGAAGTATAGGCTGACCAGCTGCCGGATTTACAGCACCTGTCTGAATAGTTATCCATTGTTTAAGCACTGCAATTACATTATGCCACCATATCACATCAGCTTCGATAATTTCACCCGAACGCGGATCGGTTATCGAGGGTCCCATAGCATTGGACATCTCGGAAGCGACATAATTGATAACCGAATAATTAATATCATCGTCATCGGGGACCGTATCGGAAAGCTCACGCGCTACAATCGCATTTTTAAACCCGGCTTTCTCAAAAGCAACCTGCCAGTCTTCAACACCCTGCTTAATATATTTACGCCACTGTACCGGAGTCGTCCGATCGATATAAAATATAATCGGACGCGCAGGCTCTACCAATTCACCCCTTAAATAAGCGTCCCGATCTTCGGGACGTGGTTCGAGACGCCACCGGGTAATAAGTTCCCGTTTTGATACTCGTTGTTGTTTGTCGCTATATTCGAGACGAGGAACCGAAAAATACCCTACCTTAGGACTCGTATAACGTCCCACCATCGGTTTTTCAGGCAGAACAACGATCGAAGAACTTACTTCGGCAGTAAGGTTAGTTACCTCGTTAAACTCTTTTACATTAGCCGTAAGTTCAGAAATAACAGCTACATTATTATCGAAAGCTTTTACCTTTACAATGCGCGAAAGATCTTTATTCACCGAAGAAGATACATTTAGATTAGGAAAAAATCTGTTTAAAGCCGATTCTCCATTATAAACATCATTTATTTTTACCACGAAAGAAGTCGAGTCGGCATTATAGGCATCTATTTTAAAAGAAAACATCAGAGGATCGATATAATTATCCTCTACAGAGAGACCGATAACGTCCTTAGGCGGATATACCGGCCGGGGCTGAACTTCTCTTACAAGTAATTTATTCCCGGCTTTATCCCACTCGAACCGTATAATTTCAGTTTGATAATTTATCCCTTTATTAATCCCTGCCTTATTGATCTCAGCCGGTACTTTCCTTAACTTGTTCACCACAAGCATATCACGACCGATTAGAGAATCGGGTATTTCGAAATAATAATCGTTTTTTTTCTGATGCACTTTGAAAAGGCCACTTTGAGAAATTGTACCCTCACCTACAATATTATTATAATCTTTCAACGATTTATTTTCTTCTTTCTCCTGATTCCCGGCCTC
Organism: Coprobacter tertius; assembly: GCF_024330105.1. Classification (NCBI taxonomy): domain Bacteria; kingdom Pseudomonadati; phylum Bacteroidota; class Bacteroidia; order Bacteroidales; family Barnesiellaceae; genus Coprobacter; species Coprobacter tertius. The sequence goes on along the minus strand of NZ_JANDHW010000001.1, from coordinate 207,800 downwards.
TTCCTGAGCCTTTTTCTTACGTTTCTTTTTAAACAGTTTCAATGTATTTTCCTGCGGAGTTTCTTGCCCTGCAAAAACATCGTATGGCACAGTAGTCCCCAAAAAAGCAAACACTATCCCCAACAAGAAATACTTGTTTCTCTTCATCATCATAATAAACCTGTTTTTGTATTGTGTGTATAATATAGCAAACCTATAATCCGGAAAAGGCCGGAAAAGCGGATACAAAGATAACAAAAAGAGAGTCATAAGCCCGACTCCTTTCATACATTTTACCATTCTGACAGGATAATTCCTTACAATAAAACAGTTTTTTGCCAACAAGAACGACATTGTAACATTTTTCTACAATACAACCAGAAAAACAGCGGATAGACATAGGTTTTAAACCGTTAAGGGTTAAATATTTTCATATAAATTCGCTACATTTGCATTCCGGATACTAATTCAACCATCCCATGCAACCCGATAAACTGGTAAAAATCATTATTCCGATATATACGACAACTCTAAAACAAGAAGAATGGAGTTCGATCGACCGTTGCTTTTCTTTATTGGGGAAAAAATACGAAATTGCCTTCGCCGTACCGGAAGGTCTCGATATAGAACTATTGCACAGACGATATCAGAATTTTTCTGTTCACCCTTTTACTCCATCCTTTTTTAAAGGACTGGAAGGATATAACCAGATGATGCTCTCTCCTGAATTTTACAAATCCTTTCTCGATTACGAGTATATTCTCATTTACCAAACCGATGCCTATGTTTTTAAAGACGACCTTTCGGCTTGGTGCCTGAAAGGTTACGATTATATCGGCGCTCCGTGGATACCGAAAAAAAAATATATGAAATGGTATTATCACCTATATTTCAACCTAAAAAAAATATATAATCACTTATTCGGAGCATCTGATTATACCCGTCTTTTTTATAAAGTAGGCAACGGAGGATTTTCTTTAAGAAGAGTAAGTAAGTTTTATGACATCTCGCTTACTGATAAAGAAACCATCTCGCTATACTTATCGCAGTGCCACCGAAACCGTTTCAACGAAGATGTATTTTGGGGAATTGAAGTAAATAATCGCGAACACAGGCTCCATATACCTTCATGGAGAGAAGCACTTGCCTTTTCCTTCGACAAATTACCCGAAGATGCTTTTGTATTACACGGGAAACAACTGCCTTTTGGATGTCATGGATGGAATAAACCGGCGATGCGCAATTTCTGGAAAAATATAATACCTGTGTCAACTGATAAATAACTTAGAAAAATGTATCTTTATTATATATGATTACGATAATTACCTGTTCGATACATCCCGAAAAAAAAGTAGCTCTCGAGCAAAATATCGCCAGTACCATAGGCATTCCGTATGAATTTATCGGATTCGATAACCGGGAAACCGCTTACGGAATTACTAAAGTATATAACCAATGCGCATCGGAAGCGCGATATGATTATTTATGTTTCGTTCATGAAGACATACAGTTCGATACACAAAATTGGGGAAAAATCATTATCGGTAAATTACAGGAAAAAGATTGCGGAGTCATTGGTTTTGCAGGATCGGCCGTGAAACCGAGAGCGATCTCAGGATGGGGATCGATACCTGAATATACACGTTTTCATTACATTCAGCACCAGAAAGGCAAAAAACCTTATGTTTGTAAAAAAGGGGCTGATGAAAACGAATTTTCACAAGTAATCGTATTAGATGGAATGTGCCTTTTCTCGACAAAGAAAGTATGGCAAGATTGTCGGTTCGATGAAACGACTTTCCCTGGATTTCACCTATACGACCTCGACTTTTCATTGCAAGTCGCTCTCAAATACAAAAACTATGTTTGTAACTCGGTTATGATCGAGCATTTTTCGGATGGAGCTTATAATCCGGGCTGGTTAAAAGGGACACTCGACTTTCATGAGAAATGGGGAAACATATTGCCTGTGTATGTAAACCGCCCCAATGAAAAAACCGTAAACAAACACGAGCGATTCTCTTCTTATCATTTTGCTCGTTTTCTCATTCGGAAAAATACAGGAGATAAAGATTTAATTAAAAAATATATATCGGATTTCAGCCAAAAGTACCCTTTTTCTTTTCGGAACTTGAAATTATACTTTCATTATCTGAGAAAATACAAGTTAGGGATAGGAAAAAATTACTAATAAACTCGTTACCTGTTGTCAGCGACCAATTTACCGTAAGTATAAGGTACTGTTTGAATATCTTCCGGCACAATAGATGGTGATTTCTCCGACAAAAAACATTTACTATAAACCTTGTTCATTTGATCGGCCAATACGTCTTCATTGAAACGTCTTAAGTAAATATTTCCTTCTGAAACCATTTCTTCACGTAGTTCCTCATCGCTTATAACACGATTTATAGCGTCAGACATACCCTGTACATCATCTGGATTTACATATAACGAATGCTCGCCACCAGCTTCTTCAAGACATGATCCGGTTGCAGCTATAACCGGCAGCTGTGAATGCATTGCCTCGATAATGGGAATACCAAAACCCTCAAAACGAGAAGGATAAACAAATAATTCTGCTAATTGGTAAACTGCCGGAAGATCGACATGCGGTAAATCATGTATAAGGTGGAATCTGTTTTCGAGATTGTTCAGGCGTGCATATTCAAGCAGCTCATCTACATAAGCCGTACGACGTCCTACAGCCACTAAGTGAATCTCCTCGGGAACATTTTTAAGAGCTTTCAGAGCCAGCATCAGATTTTTCCGGGTTTCGATACTACCCACATTCAATATAAACCGATCAGGCAAGGCGTATTTCTCACGCACCTGTTTTTTTACCTCATCACTTACCATTACCGAATATTGTGCACCACAACCTTGATACACAACATCTATTTTACTTTCGGGTATATTGTAAAAATGCATTATATCACGTTTCGTACACTCACTGATAGCGACAATACGATTTGCGACTTGGCAGGCATACCGAAATTTAAAATTATAAATTTTACGGTCGATAGAATGATAATATTCGGGATATCTTAAAAAAATAAGATCATGTATGGTAACGACACTCTTTATACCTGTTTTATGTATTCCGATCGGAAGTTCGTTACTTAAACCATGATAAAGTTGTACACCTTGCTTCAATAAATCCTTTTTAATGAAAAAGGAACGCCATAACGAAGAAAAACGTTTCATCGTTGAAGAATGAGGTAATTCAGAACGAACATTCGCATGTTTCAACAGCTTTTCGTACGAACTATTATTCTTTTTCTTCGGAATAAACAAACGATACCTATGTCCTTCCTGATAAGTGGCCATTATATCTACCATGAAACGGCTGTAATTGCCCAATCCGGTATGGTTAGCGATAGCCCGTTTCGCATCTAAACCTATTATCATCTTTTGCAGATTAAATCGTTTTTTCTTCTTTTTTTTCGTTCGATTCTTTTTCATAAAATCTCATATTAATTAGATGCAAAAAAGATACGGTTTGCTGCATACTCAATAACAATAAAAATAAAAATTATAGAAAGGACCACCCGTTTAAATATTATTTACGGCCAAAATCAGCAGGAATTTCGCCCCACTTACGCGTTTCCCATTTTAATAACGGAGTAGTATATGTATTTGTTTCGAGCCATTTTTCAGCTCTTTCTATAAGATCGAAAATCGGAGAGTTACGTTCATTGCGTTGCAATTTCGTCTTACATTTTTTATTTTTCACCCACAATAAAGCATTAGCACTATCTGAATAAATCGGTAACGAACTATTTTTCTTTTTTAATAAAGCTAAGCCATGTACAATTGCCAAAAATTCGCCAATATTATTTGTTCCTTCAGGGAAAGGACCTATACGAAATATTTCCTGACGAGTAGGTACATATACTCCCCGATACTCCATATCTCCCGGATTACCGCTACAAGCAGCGTCTACAGCGATACTATCGACAATGTAAGGAGATCGGCTACTTGCTTCCGCTACAGTATTTACCTGATGCATAGCCTGCGCTACACGATTGAGGATACCAAGGTGATCTTCCGGTTTTCCACGAAAAGCCCTCACCGCAGCTTCTTTCGAATCGAAACTCTTGTATTTGGCGCCTTTCACATTCTCGACCTGCAAACGACATTCCTCCCAGGTATCATATATTCCAGGAGCCAATCCTTCCCAAACGACATAGTATTTATACTTCTCCATACAGGCATTTCTACATGACAAAACACAAATTTAGCGTTTTTTATTCAGCCGGGAGATAAAATAGCGTATTTTTGCACTATCGTTATTTCTAAAAAAATGAAGAGGATTTTTTTAATTGGATATATGGGTGCCGGCAAAACGACACTCGGTAAACAGCTTGCCGAGAAACTGAATTATGAGTTTATCGACCTCGACCATTACATAGAAAACCGGTACCGTAAAACGGTAGGCTCTATTTTTGAAGAAAAAGGAGAAGACGGTTTTCGCAAAATCGAGCATAATATGCTGCATGAAGCCGGTGAATTCGATAATGTTATAATCGCAACGGGAGGAGGGGCTCCCTGCTTTTACAACAACATAGAATATATGAATACTCAAGGAATTACCATATACCTTAAAACCTCTCCTCTGACACTACACCAAAGATTAAAAGTTGCCCGTAACTCCCGGCCTTTACTACGAGATAAAACCGAAGAAGAACTGCTTACTTACATTTGTGATAATATTGAACGCCGGTCTTGCCATTACGAGAAAGCCTCTCTCATTTTCAACGCCGACCACCTCGATTCCTATCAAGATATCGAGCAGGCTACTAATGCATTGATAACCCTGATAAGAAAAACAGGATATTTATAACAAGAATACGGATATTTTTGAAGTATATCACGCTGGTTTTTCATTTAAATTTTATATCTTCGTATTTAATGCCTTGTTTTTTAATGAAAGACCGTATTTTACATATGACACAAGAAGGATTATGCCCGCAGGAACAATTATGCGAAATCTGTAAAAATGCCGAATCGTTATGTATCGGACTCCCTAAGGAAGGTTACAAAAAAGAAAAAAGGTTTCCTCTTACCCCTGAGGCAGTCGCTATTTTAACAAAAGCAGGCATACATGTGATCATAGAATCACAAGCAGGAATCAGTATTAATTATTCCGACTTATTATATGCCGAATCAGGAGCAGAAATTACCGATGAAAAGGCAATGGTCTTTCAAGCTGATATTATTTTAAAAATCACTCCCATTACTGTAGAAGAAGCCAATCTTATAAAACCGGGTGCAACCGTCGTATCTTTATTTCAACCACAATACCAAAACGGGGAAGCCATACAAGTTCTATTACAAAAACGAATTGTTGCTATGGCTTTTGACGAAATAACAGATGAAGAAAATCATCGTATTTTTGCTGATATTCTCGATGAAATAGACGGAAGAGCCGCAATGGTGACCGCTTCTTATCTTCTCAGCAATTCGTCGGGAGGAAAAGGTATTTTAATGGGTGGTATTCCAGGCATCGCACCGGCAGAGGTGGTAATTCTGGGTGCAGGACTTGCCGGTAGGGCTGCCGCCATTTCGGCTTTAGGACAAGGAGCCATGGTACGCCTTTTCGACAATAATGTACCGAGACTCAGAAATGCGTCAGATCTACTCGGAACGCATATTTTTACTTCCACACTTCATCCGAAAGTATTAAAGCATGCTCTCGAAGCGGCAGATGTAGTAATCGGGACATCCTGCGATACGCAATTTATATTGCCCGAGGAAGAAATTAAAAAAATGAAAAAAGGGGCGTTATTGATCGATCTTTGCATCGGAAAAGGAGGTTGTTTCGAAACTTCGAACTGTCCCAACAGCCCGCAAGATAAAATATTCGAAAAATTCGAGATACTTCATTATTGTCTTTCCAGTATCGGATCATCAGTGGCACGCACCGCATCAATGGCTTTAAGTAATTTATTCTTACCGATATTACTCGATATAGCCGATAAAAACGGAATAGCCAACAAAATTAAAACCGACCCAGGATTTCGAAGAGCCATTTATCTACTCAACGGCAAAGTCGTTAACCGAGAAATTGCACAGCGCTTTAACCTCCCATTCTGCGATATAGCCCTCTTTATTGCAATTTTCTGATTTTCATTAAAAAAAGCCACTTAAATTACCGCATAAAATTGGCAGAATACGTAAAATTTTGTTTCTTTGCACCATTACCAAATGGAACAAATTCTAAATATTCATACATCGGATCTTATATTCATCGTGTATCAAAAATGTCGCTTTGCGCAAGTATGATACATATAAGGAATAATGTAACTTCAAGCTTAATTAATATTAATATGACACAAAAAACACAAGTTAAGGATTTAGAAAAAGTGGTAGTACGTTTTACCGGTGACTCCGGTGACGGTATGCAACTTGCCGGAAATCTTTTTTCTAATGTTTCGGCTGCTATCGGAAACGAAATTTCCACATTTCCCGATTATCCCGCTGAAATCAGAGCGCCACAAGGCACTTTAGGCGGAGTATCGGGCTTTCAGGTGCATATCGGAAAAGGCGTTTATACCCCAGGTGATCAAGCCGATGTTTTAGTAGCCATGAATCCAGCTGCACTGAAGACCAACGCGAAATTTGCCAAATCAAATGCCGTTGTCATATTCGATACCGATTCTTTTCAGAAAAGCGATCTCGAAAAAGCAGCTTTCACAACGAATGATCCGTTTAATGAACTCGGGCTCAACAGCATACAACAAGTTCCTGTTGCTATTTCATCTCTGGTAAAAGAATCTTTAGCCGGATCGGGACTTGACAATAAAGCGATACTCAGGTGTAAAAATATGTTTGCTCTGGGCCTCGTCTGCTGGTTATTCGACCGTCCGGTCGACCAGGCGTCCCATTTGCTGAAGAATAAATTCGCTAAGAAACCGACTATCCTCGAAGCCAATATAAAGGTACTGACCGACGGGTATAACTACGGGAACAATATACATGCCTCGATATCTTCATGCCGTATAGAAACAGCAAACTCCTGCAAAGGTATATATACCGATATCAACGGAAATACAGCTACAGCTTACGGGCTGATTGCGGCTTCAGAAAAATCGGGATTACAGCTTTTTCTCGGAAGTTACCCCATAACACCGGCCAGTGAAATATTGCATGAATTGGCTAAAAGAAAAGATTTGGGCGTAAAAGTAGTACAAGCCGAAGACGAGATCGCCGGAGTATGTACCGCCATCGGGGCCAGTTTTGCAGGACGCTTAGCTGCAACCTCGACATCTGGTCCCGGATTAGCCTTAAAAAGTGAGGCTATCGGCTTAGCCGTCATGGCCGAATTACCGCTTGTGATCATAGATGTTCAACGAGGCGGTCCCTCGACAGGTCTTCCGACAAAAACTGAACAAACCGACTTACTACAAGCATTATATGGCCGAAACGGAGAAAGCCCCGTAGTAGTAGTTGCAGCCTCGACCCCGACAAACTGTTTCGATATGGCGTTCAATGCTTGTAAAATAGCTTTAGAGCATATGACACCTGTTATACTGCTGACCGACGGCTTCATCGCAAACGGTTCTTCCGCATGGCGCATCCCTGAAATGGAAGAATATCCCGAAATAAGGCCTAATTACGTAACAGCAGATCTTCTCGAAGACAACTGGAAACCTTACAAACGAGATCCGAAATCACATGTCCGCTACTGGGCGATACCCGGAACAGAAGGATTTATGCACCGACTGGGAGGATTAGAAAAAGACTTTACGACAAGTGCGATTTCTACAAATCCTGAAAATCACCAGAAGATGACCGATACCCGCCAAAACAAAATAGATTATATCGCGAATTGCATTCCCGAACTCGAATTATCAGGGAAAAACGATGCCGACCTTCTGGTCATAGGCTGGGGAGGGACTTACGGGCATCTTTATTCGGCCGTAGAAGAATTGAATAGCGAAGGATATAAAGTAGCATTAGCTCATTTCAACTATATCAATCCATTACCTCGCAATACAGCCGAAATATTGAAAAATTTCGGCAAAATAGTTGTTTGCGAACTCAATAACGGACAATTCCACACTTACCTCAGTTCAAAAATTCCAGGTCTGAGCGCATCGAAATATAACAAAGTACAAGGCCAACCATTTATGGTAAACGAACTGAAAGAACATTTTATTAAACTTATGGAGGAATAAAACAGATGGACAATAACATGACATACACAGCTAAAGATTTTAAGAGTGATCAATATGTGCGTTGGTGCCCCGGCTGTGGCGACCATGCTATTGTAAGTACTTTACAGAAAGCAATGGCCGAATTAGGTGTCGCGCCGCATATGACTGCGGTAATCTCAGGTATCGGTTGTTCTTCCCGTTTGCCCTATTATATGAATACATACGGCTTTCATACCATACACGGACGTGCTGCGGCTATCGCTACCGGAGTAAAAGTAGCCAATCCCGAACTTACAGTATGGCAGATCAGCGGCGACGGTGACGGACTGGCTATCGGAGGAAATCATTTTATTCATGCCGTACGTAGAAATGTAGATCTTAATATTTTATTATTAAACAATAAAATATATGGCCTCACCAAAGGACAGTATTCTCCCACTTCCGACCGTGGAGCTATTACGAAATCATCTCCTTACGGCACAGTAGAAGATCCTTTTATCCCGGCAGAACTCGTATTCGGGGCACGAGGAAATTTTTTCGCCCGCTCTATCGATGTAGACCTGGCTACGACAAAAGAAGTTTTGGTTGAAGCCGCAAAACATAAAGGAACATCCGTAGTAGAAGTATTACAGAATTGCGTTATTTTTAATGACAAGATTCATAATTATATTGCTGACAGAGAATTTCGTGCCGAACGTACTATTCATCTGAAACAAGGTGAAAAAATGCTTTTCGGACAAAATAATAACAAGGGGTTAATCCTCGACGGCTTCGACCTGAAAGCCGTTACAATAGGCGAAAATGGGATAACACTGGATGATATACTCATACATGACGCAACTACTCCAGATAATTTTCTGCATCAGCGGCTTGCAATGATGAACGGCAAAGAACTTCCTATGGCCGTTGGCGTTATACGATCTACCAAATCTCCGGTATATGACCGGGAAGTAGAGACACAAATCGCTTCGGTACGCTCAGAGAAAAAAGTAAACAATCTCCGCGAATTACTCTTGAAAGGTGAAACCTGGGAAGTAAAATAAAATATTAAGTAACATTAAAAAGGGTATTTATAAATACCCTTTTTAATGTTACTTAATTCTTTTAATATCCTTTATTTTTTTAATTCCTCATTCATACGTTTTGCAATAGCTTTTGCCCAAAAATCACCTAATTTTTCCGCACCTTCCGCATTGGGATGCAAATAAAAAACACCCGAATTACCGTTTTCCGGAATCAGGTATTTTAAATGATTCTTTTTAAAATAGGAATATGCTTTCTTATCGCCGACAAACACTCGTCCCGGATGTGCCGCTTCAAGAGCTTTCAACTTCGGAGTATACGTTTTCAAACGCGCCAATCCTTCGGACAAATAGATAGAACCGTTATGCGTATTGGGACTATACCATATAGGACGGTGTATGATAATCGTGGAATTAGAATACCGAGATAATAAACTATCGATAATAACTTCCATGTTTTTATAGTACTGATCGGGTGAAACCGGCGCTCCCGTCGTACCTGCAACGGCACTGTCATTAGTCCCCAGCATAACCGAAAACACAAGCGGTTTTCCTGTAGCATAAAAATGATCGGCTGCCTGAATCACAGGAGAGAATAAATGCCCCTGACCCGGAAGAAAATTATACGTTGTCGCCCCACTTACACCACAATTTACCGACTTTACGATAAAACCACGTTCATTCAACAATCTGGTTGCTTGAGGAGGAGGCGCCTGTTTATCGGGATTTTCAATCTGAACTCCTTGAGTGATACTATTACCGATAAATACAATATTAAACTCTATCGGGTGAGCTGCCTCAATCCCCATAACGACTAACCATGCAATAAGTGTAAGAAAAATGTGTTTCATATATAAGCGTTTATACAAATAGTAATTTTATTCTGAATAATTGATAATACCGCCCCCCAACAATACTTCACCCCTATAAAATGCAGCTGCCTGACCGGGTGCTACCGAGTGTTCGGGATCCAGCAATTCTACAATAGCGCATTGCCCATCGAGAAGATTTACAATACAAGAACTTTGCTGTTTACGATAACGTATTTTGCACACAACCGGACTATTATCAAGAAAATCTGATTGTGAGATATAATGTACGTTTTTCAAATAAATACGAGTCTTATACATATTTTGTAAAGGAGCTAAAATTACGCGATTATTAGCCTGATCTAATTCTTTTACATACATAGGGCGATTAAGATTCAACCCCAATCCCCTACGTTGTCCGACCGTATAAAAAGGATACCCTTTGTGTTTCCCTAATATTTTACCCTGTTCATCTTCAAAAAAACCAGGGAGAATCTTTCCGGATTGTACATTTTCTTTTAGAAAAAGACGATAATTACCTTTACAAAAACAAATTCCCAAACTATCTTTCCGAATAGAAATACGCTCGAGACCAGCAGTACGGACTAATTCTCGTACCTCAGCTTTATACATATTCCCCAATGGGAAAATCGCACGCCGGAGAATCTCATTTCCCAATCCCCACAAAAAAAAGGATTGATCCTTATCTTTATCGGTTCCGGTATGAATATATATTTTCCCTTCTATCTCGACACTCTGCACATAATGACCGGTCGCAATATAAAATATATCCAATTCATCGGCAATTTTAACGAGTAAAGGCCATTTAAACGTATTATTACAACGAATACATGGAACCGGAGTTCGTGCCGACATATATTCGCGAATGAAGTATAAAACGATATGATGCTTGAATCCTTCGCGCACATCATATACAAAATGTCGAATGTTAAGTTTACGGGCTGTTTCGACGGCGTCATCGAGATAAGACGTATCACCATCGGCATCGAAAAACCGGAATGTCACCCCTATTACCTCGAATCCCTGTTTCTGAAGAAGAACGGCTGCTCCTGCACTATCGGTACCCCCGCTCATTCCTAACAAGACCCGTTTTTTATCCATGAAAAAATCAGTTTCTAACAAAAACAAATTTACAAAAACTTTCTACCTTTGCGATAATTACAAAAAAGAAAATGGGAACAAAATTAAAAACAATTATTTTCGATGCAGACGATACTTTATGGGAAAATGAAATCTTTTTTCGTGAATCGGAAAAAAAATTCTGTAAATTATTAGGTGATTTCGCACCTCCTCATAAAGTCATCGAAACATTACTGGAATCGGAAATGAGCACATTAAATATATATGGTTATGGAATAAAGGGATTTGTTCTGTGTATGATACGTACAGCCCTTCAATTATGTGGAGAGGGACTTACCGCAACTATGACACGGGAAATCATAGAGATCGGTAACCGGCAACTCAAACATCCGGTAAAAGTATATGACGGAGTAAAGGAGACTCTTGAGTTTTTGCATGGCCGTTATGATTTACTGTTGGCAACAAAGGGTGACCCAACAGATCAGAATAGAAAAATCGAAGCTTCGGGATTACAACACTATTTCTCTCACATCGAAATAATGCCCGATAAAAAAATAGATAACTATAAATCTTTAGCTAACCGTACCGGTATCGAAATTAAGACGACCGCTATGGTTGGGAATTCTTTACGATCGGATATTTTACCGGTACTCGAACTCGGTGGATACGGTATTTATATCCCTTGCCAGGAAACATGGGCACATGAAATTGCCGAGAAGCCGGCCAAATCAAACCGATTTTTCGAATTAGATTCTATTAAAGAGCTGATAAAAGTTATTTGATGATTAATGGTAAATAAGAGTAGAAAGTCTCTTTTCATCGAAAATTTCATTAGCTACCTCCAATAAATCCCGAGAAGTGACCTCTTCGATACGATGATAAAATTCGGACAAAGTATCGTAACGATTAAAATGTAAAAAAGATTTTCCAAGCCCCAATGCCATGCTCTCTTTATTATCGGTACCTACCCCTAATTGGCCACATAATTGTTTCTTTGCTAAAGATAATTGCGATGTGGTCAACGATACGTCCCGTAATCGCTTTAATTCTTTATATACCAACTTCAGACAACAGTCGATATTTTTCGGATCGGTACCAAAATAAATCGTAAACACTCCCGTATCGGTAAAAGAAGTCAAAGATGATTCTACCGTATATACATAACCTCTTTTTTCCCGTAACGAAACATTGAGCCGACTATTCATACCAGGCCCTCCCAATAAATTATTCAAAAGGTACAAAGCTGTACGTCTCTTATCGAACATATCGAAAGCTCGCGTACCGATAAGCGCATGAGCCTGAAAAGTTTCTTTACCCTCGGTATGCAAAAACGGGATATACTCTCCAGGAGCCGTCCTTTCCTGAATACTCGATATTGCAACAGCATCACCCATGTATTTTTCGACAAACGAAATTACTTTCTTTTCAGGAGAACTACCCATATAAAAAAATACCATATTACCGGGATGATAATTTCTAAGAAGGAAATCACGTCCCACCTCAGAATTGAAACCCGATAGAGTTTTTTCATCTCCTAAAATATTATGACCCAAAGGGTGTCCGGAAAAAAGCAAATCTTCGAATTCATCATATATCAGTTCAGCCGGATTATCCCTATACGAATTTATCTCATCTATAATTACTTCTACTTCACGATCGATTTCATTTTTAGGAAAAATAGAATTACGAACCAAATCAGATAACAATTCGACAGCTCTTTCGAGATGTTCTTTCATAAATACCGAATAAATCAGGGTTTCTTCTTTTGCTGTGTACGCATTTAATTCACCTCCTACATTTTCCATACGATTGAGTATGTGCCAGGATTTACGATGCCTCGTTCCCTTAAAAATCATATGTTCGGTAAAATGCGCTATTCCAGCTTCATCGGGACGCTCGTCTCTGGTGCCGGTATTTACAGCGAACCCACAATACGAAACCGAAGAATCCGTAGGCAAACAGACGATTCGCAGACCGTTTGCAAGAGTATATGTATCATATTTTTCCATCGTCTGCAAAGGTAATGACAAAACGAATTATCTATTTCAAAAAATCATTTTTTATTATTTTCATAAAACATACCTATATTAACCGAAGACAATATTTCTATCTCACAGAATAAAAATTATGAATAAAAAAACATATCTTCGTCCATATTTTTATTGCAAATAATAATATGATTCACACGATTGGCCTTTTTTGTTCTTCGGAAAACGAAATCGATACCATTTATTTCGATGAAGCCGTTTCATTGGGGCGATTTATCGGGGAAAATAAATTACGTCTGATATATGGCGGGGCAAATGTAGGTCTCATGGAAGAAACGGCCCGGAATGTAAAACTCTACGGCGGCTATATGACAGGGGTTATTACCGAAAAAATATCGGGATGGGGGAAAAAGAGCAAATTGCCCGATCGCATGATACAGGTAAAAACTTTAGCCGAACGTAAACAGATTATGACCGAACTGGCCGATATATTTATTGCTTTACCCGGGGGATTCGGTACTCTGGATGAAATTTTCGACGTAATTGCTTCGGCTCATTTAGGATACCATTCAAAAAAAATATTATTTTGCAATACCAATGGCTTTTATGATAAATTGATTGAACAGATTGAATATTCATATCATTCGGGCTTTGCAAAAAACTCCTATCGCGACCATTATCATGTGGCAAGCAATATTACCGAATGCATAAAAATTATAAAGAAAACAAACAAAGAAATTTAAATACACATACTATGACAATACAGGAAAATATCCAGTCGATATTGAAACGCGAAGCAGAAGCGATCTTGAATCTTCCCGTTTCGGATGCTTATGAAAAAGCTGTTTCGCTCATTGTAGAGAAAATACATACACAAAAAGGAAAACTGGTTACAAGCGGTATGGGAAAAGCCGGCCAGATTGCGATGAATATAGCTACGACATTTTGTTCAACTGGTATTCCATCCGTCTTTTTACATCCGAGTGAAGCCCAGCACGGCGACTTGGGTGTACTACAGGAAAACGACTTAATGCTGGTAATCTCCAATTCGGGAAAAACACGAGAAATACTCGAATTACTGACATTAACAAAACGATTGTATCCCGATATGAAATTTATCGTTATTACCGGAAACAACAATAGTGAACTTGCAAAACAGGCCGACGCTTGTCTTTATACCGGTTCACCCGAAGAAGTATGTCCACTGAGGCTCACTCCTACTACCTCTACGACGATGATGACTGTTATCGGAGATATACTGGTGGTTAACACGATGCTGGCTACTGGATTCGACTGTAAACAATACGCATTACGACATCACGGCGGATATTTGGGACAACTATCCCGTCAACAAAGCAATAACGATTAATCATTAAAAACGATCTGTTATGCGTAAAATTATAGGGATCGGAGAAACCATTCTCGATATCATCTTTAAAAACAATCAACCAACCAAAGCTTTACCGGGAGGTTCGGTATTCAACGCAATGGTATCCTTAGGCAGGTTGCAAATACCTGTAAATTTTATTTCGGAACTCGGTCAGGATTATGTCGGAGAAATTGCTCTTTCTTTTATGCGCGAAAACAACATTTCTACCGATTATATCGATATTTTCTGCGATGGAAAATCTCCAGTTTCCCTCGCTTTCCTAAATGACGAAAACGATGCTCGGTATATGTTTTACACTCAATACCCGACTCAACGACTCAACGTGGTCTGGCCCCGTATCGATGCCGATGATATCCTGATTTTAGGTTCGTTTTACGCTGTCAATCCCGCACTAAGGAGTCGTATCGTAGAATTTCTCGATTACGCACGCACCCGTAAAGCGATTATTTATTATGATCCCAATTTTAGAAAATCACACTCCCATGAGGCCATGAAAGTAATGCCTTCTATTTTAGAGAATTTAGAATATGCAGACATTGTCAGAGGTTCTGACGAAGATTTCGAAACCCTTTTCCACCAAAACGACAGTAATAAAATTTACAAAGACCACATTAAGTTTTATTGTCCTAATTTTATTCATACTCACGGACAAAGAGGAGTAGATATGTTCGTTCCTGCCGGCAATCGCCACTTCGATGCCCGAGAAGCCAAAGTGATAAGTACTATCGGAGCCGGAGATAACTTCAATGCAGGAATATTATACGGACTACTTAAAAATAATGTAACTCTCGACCAATTATACGACCTTTCCATCGATATATGGACACAAATAATAAACTGCGCTCTCGATTTCTCTACCGAGGTATGTACATCATACGACAACTATATTTCATTAACATTTGCCAAACGACTACTCGAAGAAAACAGATAACATCTTAATTTGCAAGAAACTCTATTATATATTAAATAAATAAAACCATTTATTCCAAATGCATCCTCTTTTATATATTTGTCTCCGGATAATAATATATAGAGGATTTCCATGCATAATTACATCGTATTTTTGTTGTTCCTGACTTTTGTTTCCTGCAGATCTACTCCACCCGAAATAGAAGTAGTCTGTGAATCAGATGAAAATTTTGAGTATATCCTTAAATGGGATGTTTATCCTCAGACAGAAGGAAATGTAAAAATCTATACTTCTGTAAATCCCGACAAATTCGATATTCAATCTCCTCCATTGGCTGAATGCCCTATTTCCGACGGATCGGTACGGGTAACCGCCGGAAAAAACATGATGCGACATTACTTTCTTTTGTGTTTCGATCACAAATATGACAAAATTGTGGGAATTCGCGCCCCTAAACTAAACTACATACAAAATTTTAGGGATTTAGGAGGATATGAAACCCAGCAAAAAAAATATATCCGCTGGGGTAAAATTTTCCGTTCGGGAAGCCTCGATTCCCTCGATTATCTGAGTTCCCGCAGATTAAACCTGATGGGAATACGCACCCTAATCGATTTTAGGACAACCGATAAATTCAGAACCCCTCCCGGTAGCATTCAGCTCGAGAATGTTATCAACCTTCCCGTTAACACACCCTGTAGTTATGTTATACGGGATAAAGTACACAATAACGAACTCAGAAGAGGAGATGCAATCATCTATATGCAAGATTTTTATATGGAAATCAGCCAACATTCAAAAAGCGCTTTTCGATCTATGTTTAATCAACTGCTCGTAGAAGACAATTATCCGGTTGTTCTCAGCTCGAGATACGGAAAAGATCAGGTAGGTTTTGCCGTTGCTCTTATACTTTGCGCACTCGATGTTCCCAAACAACAGATCATTGATGATTACCTACTATCTAACGATCTTGTCGATAAACGCGTATGCGATATAGATCCCACAAATCTTTCCTATGACGTTCAGGAAGCGATTACTATATTTATGTCGGCCGATCAGCGTTTTTTATCCTATACTCTCGAAAAATTGAGAAAAGAATATGGCAGCATAAACAAATATCTTGAACAAGAGCTGGGATTAACACCCGAAAAACGCCACAAACTTCAACATATATTATTGTACAACTAAATAATCCATTTCATCATAATAGATTAATCGCTAAAGAAAAACTGTAAAATATCTGTAACTTATCAGCCATAAGTCGATTATTATATTTACCTTTGTGGCCGATAAGATATCTTTAGACAAATTATAGACGAATAATTCTCCTCCAGACCCTTAGCCTTTGGGAAGGAAAATTGCCTTTTGCTATGACTCTAAAGTTATAACAAGCAATTATTATTAAATGAAAACATTTGAAGAATTAGGAATAAAGCCGGAAATTCTGAAAGCGATAACCGAGATGGGTTATGAAAATCCGATGCCGGTACAAGAACAAGTTATTCCGCAATTATTGGGTGAAAACACCGATATGGTGGCATTAGCCCAAACAGGTACAGGGAAAACAGCCGCTTTCGGTTTGCCCGTTATCCAGAAAATAGACCTGAAGTACAACCAACCTCAAGCTCTGATTTTAAGTCCGACCCGCGAATTATGTCTTCAGATCGCCAGCGATCTTACCGACTATTCGAAATATGTCAACGGCCTGAAAATTCTTCCGGTATACGGAGGGTCGAGTATCGAAAGTCAGATAAAATCGCTAAAAAAAGGTGTACACATCGTCGTGGCTACACCAGGACGTTTACTCGATTTGATGAACCGCAAAATGGTGAAACTCGAAAACGTTAACACCGTGATTATGGATGAAGCCGACGAAATGCTGAACATGGGTTTTTCGGACAGCATTAACGCTATTCTCGCCGAAGTTCCCGAAACACGCAGTATGCTGCTCTTTTCGGCCACTATGCCTGCCGAAATAGCACGTATTTCAAAAAAATACATGCATAATCCTCAAGAAATTGTAGTAGGTAGCAAAAATGAAGGGGCTGCAAACGTAAAACACGTGTACTATATGGTACACGCAAAAGACAAATATCTCGCACTGAAACGTATCGCCGATTATTATCCTAATATTTACGGGATAATTTTTTGCCGTACCCGACGTGAAACACAGGAAATCGCAGATCAACTGATACAAGACGGCTACAATGCCGACTCACTACACGGAGAACTTTCCCAAGCACAACGAGATGCGGTAATGCAAAAATTCCGCGTTAAAAACCTGCAATTACTGGTTGCAACCGATGTAGCGGCTCGAGGTCTCGATGTGGATAATCTAACTCATGTCATCAATTACGGTTTACCGGAAGATATAGAAACCTACACACACCGTAGCGGCCGTACAGGACGCGCAGGTAAAACCGGAACTTCTATCGCGATCATACACGTAAAGGAAAAAGGACGTATGCGCGATATCGAGCGTATTATCGGCAAAAAGTTTGAAAAAGGACGCATCCCGACCGGAGAACAGATATGCGAAAAACAACTTTTTAATCTGGTTGATAAAATCGAAAAAGTAAAAGTTAATGAAGAAGAGATAGCCGGTTATCTCCCCTCAATATACCGTAAACTGGAATGGTTAAGTAACGAAGACTTAATAAAACGGGTCGTATCTTTGGAATTCAACCGGTTGCTCGATTACTATGCCGACGCTAAAGAACTGGATATCCCCGACGAAAAAGGTCGTGGTGAAAAAACAGGTAAAAACGACTTCAACGATCGGACAAAAAGAAGCCGGAAAGCGGAAGCGGGTTATACCCGATTGTTTATTAACTTAGGAAAAACCGACGGTTTATATCCCAATACCCTAATCGAATTAATTAACAATAACGTAAGGGGCAGAGCTAATATCGGTAAAATCGACCTTCTGACAAATTTCTCATTTTTCGAAGTAGAAGACGACGATGTAAGAAACGTTCTTTCCGGATTAAACAACACCGACTTTTCCGGTAGAAGGGTTTCAGTTGAAGTCGCATCTGAGAACGGTTCTTCGCATGAAAACGGACGAGGGAGAAAACGGGGAAATGGAGATTATAAAGGAGGAAAAAGAGCCTTCACCAACCGCGATAACGATAAACGCGCGAATCGCAGAAAATCGGAACAAAAACGCAGGAAATAAGATAATTAGAAAAAGTCATATTCAAAAAAATCCCCGGAATATAAAATATTTTCGGGGATTTTTTTGAAGACATGGTTTTATCTAAAAATATACTATCTTTGTTTACTATTCGTTCAGTAAACGAATGGCGAATTTTAACCCGACCTTAATCCTATATCGTTACAATGAAATTTTATTTTTCTTTTCTCCTGGCTATTTATTTAATTTTTACGGCTTATCCGTCTCAAGCGGAAAACCCTCGAAAATACGAACGTTATGTAAACCCTTTTATAGGGGCTACTACCAATACAAAAGCGTCGAGAACCTATCACGGATTAGGAAAAACATTTCCTGGAGCCGCCACTCCATTCGGAATGGTACAACTTAGCCCCAACACCATTACAGGAGGAGACAATGGCTCGGGATACAGTTATGAACACACAACGATAGAAGGCTTCGCTTTTACCCAAATGAGCGGAGTTGGTTGGTATGGCGATTTAGGTAACTTCCTCGTTATGCCGACAACTGGTCCGTTAAAAACATTTGCAGGGACAGAAAAAGAACCGGAAGACGGTTACCGTTCGACTTATGATAAAAGCTCGGAAAAAGCATCTGCCGGTTACTATTCCGTATTTCTCTCCGATTACCAAATATATGCCGAAGCAACAGCGGCGCCTCATAGCGGTATATTATGCTTTACTTTTCCGGAAAGCGACCAGTCCCGGATACAGATCGATCTGGCACGCCGAGTTGGCGGAACATCAACATTTCAAAGCATAGAAATCGTCAATGAATATACTATAAAAGGATATATGAAATGTACTCCCCAAGGAGGAGGATGGGGTAATGGAGAAGGGAAAGCAGACTATACGGTATTCTTTTATGCACAGTTTTCGAAACCTTTCGACACTTATGGTATTTGGTCTGCTAATATACCCGACAAAAAATCCCGTAAGCTCGAAGACATAGTAAGTGCCGAATACAGAGAATATATCAAAAATGCAGATATATATCCTAAAGTAAATTCATTTCAGGGAAAACACCTCGGCTTTTATGCCGGTTACAAAACTCATAAAAATGAAAAAATCTTACTGAAAACCGGCATTTCTTTTACAAGCATTGAAAACGCAGAGAAAAATCTGAAACAGGAAATAAAAGGTTGGGATTTTTCTCAGGTTCACAGAAACGCCGAGAAGTTATGGCACGAAAATTTAGGGAAAATAAAAATAGAAGGAGGTACATACGATGACAAAGTCGTTTTTTATACCGCATTATACCATACCTTAATCGATCCCCGTACATGTAGCGACATCAATGGGGAATACCGGGGAGCAGACGGGAAAATATATGTTTCGGATCGGTTCGATAAACGCACCATTTTTAGTGGATGGGATGTCTTCAGAGCTCAAATGCCATTACAAACTATCATAAATCCCCGGGTAGTAAACGACTTGCTGAATTCACTTATCGAATTGGCAGACCAATCTGGAAAACAATATTATGAAAGATGGGAATTTCTTAATGCATATAGCGGATGCATGTTGGGAAACCCGGCAATTTCGGTACTTTGCGATGCATATTCTAAAGGAATAAAAGACTACGATACAAATAAGGCATACCAATATGCTGTCAACTCATCGAATTTTTTCGGGAACCAACCTTTAGGGTTTACACCCGGCAACAGTGCAATATCACATACGCTCGAATATGCCTATACCGATTGGTGCTTGTCTCAACTGGCACACTGGATGGGAAAAATCGATGAAAGCAAACAATATGAAGATAAATCGCAAGCATACCGACATGTTTTCGATAAAGATTACGGGTGGTTCAGGCCACGCAACGCTAACGGAAAATGGATGGATATCCCAGAAAACGGACGATTACAAGAAGCTTACGGTTGTGTAGAATGTAATCCTTATCAGCAAGGATGGTTTGTTCCTCATGATATAGAAGGCATGATTTCCCTGATGGGTGGAAAAGAAAAGGTTATAGACGATTTAATAACTATGTTTGAAAATACACCTGACGATTTTTTATGGAATCAATTTTATAACCATGCAAACGAACCGGTACATCACATACCTTTCCTTTTCAACAAAGTAGGAAAACCTAGCCTTACCCAGAAATACACCCGTACGATCTGTGAAAAGGCTTACAAAAATTCGGTAATGGGGCTGGTTGGAAATGAAGATGTAGGGCAAATGTCTGCCTGGTATATCATGGCAGCATCGGGTATCTATCCCGTTTGTCCGGGGGATGGAAAATACGAAATTACCAGTCCTGTTTTCGACAAAATCACATTTACATTAGACAAACAATATGCCGACGGGAAATCATTTACTATTATCGCAAGAAATAATTCTTCCCGAAACGTTTACATACAGGAAGCCAAATTAAACGGAAAAACTCTTGACCGTAGCTATATTACACACGAAGAAATAATCGCCGGAGCGACTTTGGAACTTACGATGGGACCAGAACCGTCGGAATGGGGAGAATAGTTCGTTATCCAATATAATAAGTTATAATAAACTATTCTCTCACAAACACACTCACAGGCTTTTTATTTAACAAAACCGGTTGTACTACTGGCAATATTTACTTAAATTTGTACCTGTATTTTAAAAAATGAAAATGAATACTACTTGGATTCTCCGCCGTATTTTTTCATCCCGACAAAAAGAAATCGCATTATACGGGAAATACGGCAAAGAAATACAGCAAAACCAGTTAAAAAATTTACTGGAGACTGCAAAAAATACCGAAATAGGACAAAAATATCATTTCGGCTCTATTTCTGAATATAAAACTTTTTCCGAACAGGTGCCCCTAATCACCTATGAGGAGTTAAAACCATATGTCGAAAGATTACAAAAAGGAGAAAAAAACCTGATATGGCCATCTCCGATAAAATGGTTTGCCAAGTCATCCGGGACCACTAACGATAAAAGTAAATTTATTCCGGTAAGTAAAGAAGCCCTTAAAGATTGTCATTACAGAGGTGGGAAAGATTGCGTGGCTCTTTATCTTCAAATGAATCCAGAAAGTCGTTTTCTCACAGGAAAAGGGCTTATCTTAGGAGGAAGTCACAATGTAAGTGCTTTATCCGATCATTGTTATTGCGGAGACCTATCGGCAGTACTTATACAAAATATAAGCCCTCTCATAAACCTGATACGTACTCCGAGTAAAAAAATAGCCTTGATGTCTGAATGGGAATCGAAACTCGAGGCCATTAGTAATGCTACCATAAATGCTCATATTACGAATCTCTCCGGAGTACCTTCCTGGTTTTTAGTTTTAATAAAACTAATTTTAAATAAAACCGGGAAGCAATATCTGACCGAAGTATGGCCCGACTTAGAGGTGTTCTTTCACGGAGGGATTAGTTTCGACCCCTATCGTTCTCAATATAAAGAACTTATTCCTTCTGAAAAGATGCATTATGTTGAAACCTACAATGCATCGGAAGGTTTCTTTGCCGTACAAAATGAACTATCAGATCCGGGAATGCTGTTGATGATCGACCTCGGCATTTTTTTCGAATTTATTCCTCTTGAAGAAATCAACCATGAGCACCCGCTTACATTACCGATATGGGAAGTTGAAAAAGGGAAAAATTATGCTTTGGTAATAACGACTAACAGCGGATTATGGCGTTATCAAACCGGAGACACTGTAAAAGTAACATCTGTATCTCCACTTAAAATCGTTATTTCTGGACGGACGAAACATTTCATCAACGCTTTCGGAGAAGAACTTATGGTCGACAATGCAGAGAAAGGTCTATCTCGCACCTGTGAAGAGACGGGTGCCATTGTGTCGAACTATACTGCCGCACCAGTATTTATGTCGGATAAAACGAAAGGACGGCACCAATGGTTGATCGAATTTGAAAAAAGGCCCGAATCGATAGAAGAATTTGCTGATCGACTGGATAAAACCCTACAAGAACTTAATTCGGATTATGAGGCAAAACGCTACAAAGGCATCGCTCTAAGTCCGCTCGAAATCATTCCGGCCCGTAAAGATCTGTTTCACGACTGGCTGAAAAAAAAGGGAAAACTCGGCGGCCAGCACAAAGTTCCCCGTTTAAGTAATCATCGAAAATATATCGACGAACTATTAGAGATGAATAATATAAAGGAATAATTACGAAGCAAAAGTTATAAAAGGTCATTGCAGCCTTTAAGAAAACCCCGGTATAATTAAATTATTAAACCGGGGCTTTCTTATACAGATTACTGCTTTATTTTTCTATTCTGATACGTGCATCAACAGCAATAATCCCCTTTTCTGTCGCCAAAAGCGGATTTATATCCATCTCTTTTATCTCGGTTGCAAACCTCAGTAACGTCGATAACCTTACGATAATCTCGGCAAATTGCACTTCATCGATAGGAGCCTCTCCTCTTACTCCCCGAAACATTTTATACGCCCGTAAAGAACGGATCATCGACAACGCTTCGCCGGTACTTAACGGAGCAAGGCCTGAGGCTACATCTCTCAGTATTTCTACAAAGATTCCTCCCAGTCCACAGAGAATCACATGCCCGAAACGGTCTTCGTACTTAGCCCCTACAAACAATTCTTTACCGGCTAACATCGGTTGTATCATAATTCCCGTAACTTCCGGAAGCTTTATCATACGATCGAACTCGATTTCTAAATGGTGTTCTGATCGAATATTCAGCACCACCCCTCCCACATCGGTCTTATGTATGGGGCCGACGACTTTAGCAACAATAGGAAATCCCATTTTTTTTGCTTCGGCCAACACTTCTTCTCTCTGTCCCGAAACAAATTCGGGAACGACAGGTATCCCTGCCGACCATAGCAATTCTTGGATATAATCATGCGAAAGATAGCCATTTTCATCGATTCCATCGATTATTTTACGTATATGAGGAACATCTACACCATATAATTCGATCCCTTCATTAGAAGGTTTAGAGGCATTACAAACCCGGCTAACTGCCGTTGCCAGTTCTACTTCATCCGAAAAGTTCACATGTCCTTTTTTCAGAAAAAAAGAAACTTCCTTACCTGCAGTTACCACCGAAGGCAGAATCGGGAAAATCGGCTTGGTACATTCTTCCATCTTCCGATGCAATACCTCATAAGCATCATACATTTTTACCAAACCGGGACTTCCGAAGATAACAGCAATAGCATCGATTTCGGGACACTCCCTCTCACAAAAATCTATCGCAGCCTCGAGATGTTCAGGCGTACCAGTTGCCAATATATCGATAGGATTGGTAACAGAGGCACCAGGATATAACTTCTTCTTAAGTTCTACCGTTCTCTCACCTTTGATTTCGGGCACTTGCAGACCACCTTTCGAAAGTGCGTCAGTAAGCATAACAGCCGGTCCCCCGGCATGAGTAACAATCGCAAAATTACGACCCGTCACTTCTTTTAATGTAAATACACAAGCAACTGTTACCAGATCTTCCCGACTGAAACATCGTACAATTCCAGCTTTTCTGAATAATGCCTCAACCGCCAAATCTGAACTAGCCATCGCCCCTGTATGCGAAGATGCCGCCCGACTACCCGACTCTGAAGAACCGGATTTTATTGCAGCGATTTTGCATCCTTTTCTAATCAGAGAAGAAGCGTGTAATAACAAACGGTCCGGATCTTTTATATTTTCGATATACAACATTTTGATACGTGGAGAATGTTCGGGATCGAACGTACGATCAAGATACTCGAGAACATCTTCTACTCCTATCTGCGGAGCATTTCCTACCGACCACACCGAATTAAATCTCAATCCTTTTCCTACTGCGGATTCCATAATATAAACGGCCGTAGCTCCTGAGCTCGACACCATATCTACTCCTTGAGGCGACAATTCCGGAATCGGCAATGTAAACACACTTCTGTGATACAAATTCATTAATCCGATGCAATTCGGCCCAATCAAAGACGCACCGTATTTATTCACTGTATCGAGAATTTGTTTCTCATATCGCGCTCCTTCCGGTGTTTCTTCTGAAAATCCGGCCGAGATTATAATAAATGCCCGGGTATTTTTCCCAGAAGCTAGTTGTTCTACCGCCTTATTACATACAGGAGCCGGAATAGCCAGAATAGCCAAATCTACATCGGGTAACTCCTCGATCGAATGAAAACAGGGTACTCCCTGAACTTCAGTCTCTTTTGGATTTACAACATATAAATTACCGGGAAAATTACCACTTAACAGATTACGAATAATCTTTCCTCCCGGTTTTTGTACATTGTTGGAGCCGCCGATAATTACGATACTACGGGGTTCGGTCAATTCTTTATTTATCATTTGCGATGTCTTTTATTCCGATTAAAATCAAACTTCAATTCCCAAAGATAATGTTTTTGCATTTTACGCTCTCGGCTATGCAATAAAAATATCGTATATTTGCGTCTTAAAATAAATACAGTCAACCACAAAACAAGAAATCAGATGGAAAAAAATTTTAAACGGACTCTTGTGACTACGGCTCTTCCCTATGCTAACGGCCCCGTACATATCGGGCATTTGGCCGGCGTATATGTCCCAGCTGATATATACACACGATATCTGAGACTAAAAGGTGAAGATGTCATCATGATCGGCGGCTCGGACGAACACGGTGTACCCATTACTCTCAAAGCAAAAGCAGAAGGCGTATCCCCTCAAGTTGTGGTAGACCGTTATCATCATATCATCAAAAAATCATTCGAAGATTTCGGGATATCTTTCGACATCTATTCCCGTACCTCTTCTGAAACACATCATAAAACAGCATCGGAATTTTTCCGTAAATTATATGACAAAGGCGAATTCATCGAAAAAACATCTGAACAATATTATGATGAAGAAGCTCAACAATTCCTTGCCGACCGATATATTACAGGTACTTGCCCGCACTGTCACAACGAAAGAGCATACGGTGACCAATGCGAATCATGCGGAACATCATTGAACGCGACCGACCTGATAAATCCCAAATCGGCAATCAGTGGAAGTGTTCCCGTAATGAAAGAAACCAAACACTGGTATTTACCCCTCGATAAATGGGAACCGTTCCTGCGTCAATGGATACTCGAAGACCATAAAGAATGGAAAAGCAACGTTTACGGGCAATGCAAGTCATGGCTCGATATGGGGTTACAGCCCCGAGCCGTAAGCCGCGACCTCGATTGGGGAGTGCCCGTACCGGTAGAAGGTGCAAAAGGAAAAGTTTTATATGTATGGTTCGATGCTCCGATCGGTTATATTTCGAATACTAAAGAACTCTTACCCGATACTTGGGAATTATACTGGAAGGATAAAGAAACCAAACTGGTTCATTTTATCGGTAAAGATAATATCGTCTTTCATTGTATCGTTTTCCCGGCGATGCTGAAAGCTGAAGGAAGCTATATTTTACCCGATAACGTACCTGCAAATGAATTTCTTAATCTTGAAGGAGACAAAATTTCCACTTCGAGAAACTGGGCCGTATGGCTGCACGAATATCTTGAAGATTTTCCGGGAAAACAAGACGTTCTGCGTTACGTTCTTACCGCCAACGCACCCGAAACCAAAGATAACGATTTTACATGGAAAGATTTTCAGGCAAGAAATAACAACGAACTGGTCGCTATCCTGGGCAATTTTGTAAACCGATCGATGGTTCTCACCCAAAAATACTTCGAAGGAAAGGTCCCATCTCGACATCAACTTACCGAATACGACAAGCAAACCCTGTCGGAATTCGTACATGTAAAAGCCGATATGGAATCGTATCTCGATAATTACCGTTTTCGCGACGCTTTAAAAGAAGCGATGAACCTGGCCCGTATCGGGAATAAATATCTAGCCGATACCGAACCGTGGAAACTGGCTAAAACCGATATGGAAAGAGTATCTACCATACTCAACCTTTCGTTACAAATATCTGCTAACCTAGCAATCGCGTTCGAACCCTTCTTACCATTCTCTGCATGTAAGTTACGGAAAATGCTGAGAATGGAAACGGCTAATTGGGATCTGCTCGGAAGTATCGATATATTAGATGCCGATTCGCAGTTATCACAACCGGAACTGCTTTTCGAAAAAATAGAAGACTCGGTCGTAGAAGCCCAGATACAAAAACTATTGGAAACGAAAAAAGCCAATGAACTAAAAAACCATAAAGCCGCTCCTATACGGGAAAATATCGATTTTGAAACATTTACCAAACTCGATATACGCATAGGAAAAGTTCTGGAATGCCAAAAAGTACCGAAAGCCGATAAATTACTACAGTTTAAAATTGACGACGGATTAGGCGGACGTACGATTGTATCGGGAATCGCTAAGCATTATAATCCCGAAGAACTTGTCGGTAAAAACGTATGTTTTGTAGCTAACCTCGCTCCCAGGAAACTTAAAGGAATAGAGTCCCAAGGAATGATACTTTCTGCCGAAGATGCCGATGGCCGTCTGGTTGTTATAGAGCCGGCCGATGGAGTGAAGCCGGGATCGGAAGTAAAATAATAAAAACATACGGGGATGAACAATCTGAGAGTCATAGCCCGCAATGCCATTATCTGGACTGCTTTAGACAAAGTTTCTACTCAGATTGTCTCTATCGTAACAGGAATCATATTGGCCCGTATCCTGAATTCCTCTGATTACGGAATTATCGGGATGCTGGCCATTTTTACAGCTATTGCAGGAACTTGTACCGACAGTGGTTTTTCTGCAGCCTTAGTGCGCAAAAAAGAACCTACCCATAAAGATTACAGTACGATTTTTTATTTCAATACGGTAATTTCCATCTTATTATATTTTTTTCTCTATTTCTGCGCCCCCTCTATCGCACGTTTTTTTAATCAACCGATCCTGATTCCTCTTTCCCGAACTATTTTTGCAACTCTTATTATCAACTCATTAGGCTTGGTGCAAACGGCACGGCTGGTAAAAAATATAGAATTAGGTAAAATAGCCCTTATTAATTTTCTCTCACTTCTCATTTCGGGAATTACAGCTCTTTATTTCGCTTTTAAAGGATACGGCGTTTGGTCTCTAACCGCACAAATTCTATCACAAAGTATAGCTAAAACCAGTTTACTATGGATTGCGGGACATTGGTATCCAAAGCTTATTTTCTCGATGAACTCGTTTAAAGAATTATTTTCTTTCGGATCTAATTTAATGTTAGCTAATATAATAAACGCAATATTCCAAAATATATATTCCGCGTTTATCGGACGCGTATACGATAAGAATATTTTGGGATATTATACCCAGGCTAATAAATGGGCCGAAACGGGTATTACGACACTATACGGTACCGTTCAAAATGCTACTTATACCGTATTCAGCAGTATTCAGGAAGAAAAAGAACGCCTTATAAGGGCTTACCGGAAAACTATGAAACTAACTGCGTTTATAACTTTTCCCGTTCTGGCATGCCTTGCATTAGTAAGTCACCCTTTTATTTCTGTTTTACTTTCATCCAAATGGGAACCATCTACCTTATTTTTACAAATCTTATCCGTCGCCGGTATATTTACCGTATTTACGACAATAAACGGTAATTTCATAAAAATATCGGGTGAATCGAAATGGATACTTAAATTAGAAATAACCAAGATAATACTGGTAACAATAGCTCTATCTTGTACCTGGAAAATGTCGATCACTTATGTAGTAACCGGCCTAGCAGTCGTAAAAGCAATTATATACATACTGTACGTAGTCTCTACCGATAAATGTACCGGCTATAAGTGGTATCGTCAGTTACAAGATATATTTCCTTATTTAGGCTTAACCGCATTAATGATTTTCACAGCCTATCCGTTGAAATTAGTCATAAAAAATACTGTTGTTTTATTATTCCTGCAAATAACAGTCTGCGTTATTTTCTACTATTGGATAAATAAAAAACTGAATTCTGCAATCCTGAAAGAAATAAAATCCTCCTTTTCGATAAACCGGAAAGAATAAATCTCAAGATCGTAACTATGAACATCATATTTTACAAGCTTAATCGTTCATCGACTAAAGAACCCGCATAAATAATCATACATAACCACAATTAATCATATATTTGTAACGCAAATACAATTTTCATACTCCTACCGATGAGCGAATCACTAAAAGAAAAAACGGCAAAAGGTCTTTTTTGGGGCGGACTGAGCAACGGGTTGCAACAAATACTGAACCTGCTTTTCGGTATCTTTATCGCACGCATTCTGAATGCCGGCGATTACGGTATGGTGGGTATGCTCATGATATTTTCCGCAATAGCGGGTATCATCCAGGACAGCGGATTTTCCATCGCTCTTATCAATAAACGAAATGCAACTCACAAAGATTATAATGCCGTATTTTGGTTTTGTGCACTTGTTGGCATAAGTATGTATCTTATTCTTTTTTTTATAGCCCCTCTGATTGCCCGGTTTTATGGCATTCCCCAACTTGTACCCCTTTCCCGATTTTTATTTCTGGGTTTTCTTATCGGGAGTTTAGGTACGGTACATGGGGCTATACTTACGAAAAAAATGATGATTAAACAAAAAGCAAAAGCCAATATTATCGCTATTCTTTTCTCGGGAACTGTAGGAGTAATTATGGCATTGAACGGAATGTCGTATTGGGGCATTGCCGCACAAAACATCACCTACATGTTGACATTGGTAATTTTAATATGGCATTATTCTCCTTGGAAACCCACTCTCAAGATCAACCTAAATCCTCTGAAAGGGATGTTCTCTTTCAGTTTTAAAGTTCTTATTACAAATATTTTCGTACAAGCCAATGCCAACATATTTTCGGCATTACTGGGTAAATTTTACAATCCTTCTCAGGTAGGATTCTATACGCAAGGAAACAAATGGATGGTAATGGGTAATACATTTATCGCCAGTATGGTTAACGGAGTATCGCAACCGGTTCTTGCCGAGGTATCCGCTGAAAAAGATAGACAACTGAAAATATTCAGAAAAATGCTGCGTTTCACAGCATTCGTATCTTTCCCGATTATGTTTGGATTAGCTCTTATCGCACCTGAACTCATCCTGATAACCGTTACCGACAAATGGCTACCGAGTGTACCTATTCTACAATTACTTTGCATATGGGGCGCTGTATCTCCTTTAAACACTCTTTTTTCGAATATGATCGTCAGCCATGGCCGATCGAATATATTTATGTGGAACACAATAACACTTGGAATCCTACAATTCGGAATATTATTACTCTTGCACCGGTTCGGAATATATGCGATGATTATCGGGTTTGCCACAGTCAACATCTGCTGGATTTTTATATGGCAACGTTTTGCCCGCCGTTTTATCGGATTGCGGTTAATCGATATGCTGAAAGATATTTTACCTTACGCTTTTTTTGCTCTGCTTTCTATCGGGATATCCTACTCGATTGTAATAAAGATAGATAATATTTATGCAAGCGTAATTATAAAATTTATTTGTGCTGTTATTTTATATCTATTTTTTATGTGGATAAGTCGTTCGGTAATGTTCCGGGAAAGTATATCTTTCATTTATAAAAAAAGAAGAAAAATATGAAATACATCACCTATGTGCCCATAAAGAAAAAAAATTTCTTTTGGACAATAATCAGATATATTCGTTTTTTTATCTCGTTTACAAGTATATATATTAATAAGATAAATAAAAAAACGAAAAAATATAATTGTTCGATTTGTGCCATTTTCAAAAATGAAGCCCCATTCTTGAAAGAATGGATGGAATATCACCTATTAATCGGAATCGATCACTTTTATTTATATAATAACTTTTCGGATGATAATTACAACGAAATTCTCTTGCCTTATATCGAAAAAGGAGTAGTAGACCTTATAGACTGGCCTGTGCAATATGGACAACTACAAGCCTACAAACATTGTTACGAGACCTATAAAAACGATACAGAGTGGATCGGATACATCGATCTGGATGAATTCGTTTGTCTGAAATACGAACAAAATATAAAAGATTGGATAAAAGGATATAAAAAATACCCGAGTGTTCTTATTAATTGGAAATTTTTCGGGACTTCGGGCCGGCTACAACATGATCCCGACCGACTGGTTATTGAACAGTACACGGCTTCATGGTCCCATTTGGTAAATACCGGAAAATCTTTTATAAATACAGCATACCGTTTCGAGGTATTTACTTGCCATACATTTTATGCAGAAACCTCCTTGGTGGGAATAAAAACAAAAATATTACCGGTTAACGAGTTCAAACGTTTCTTCCATTACTGGATTCCCCGTACTCCTTTACATGCCGAATCGAAAATACAGATAAACCACTATTATACAAGGTCATACCAACAACATATTTATAAGAATATGCTACGTGGAGATGCCTGCTCGGCAGGAAGTCAGCAAGGACGTATCGCAGAAGGCCGTTTTGAGGCTCATGAAACAAAAAATATCAATAAAGACTATACGATTCAAAGATTTCTCGTTTTTTTAAAATTAAGGCTCGAAAAGTAGGTTTAAACGGAACATTCTCACCGTAATATTATTTTTACACTACTTGCGCCTTCCGTTTCGCTTCGCAATAAGAAATTCTGCAAACTCCCAATCAAGCGGTGTATCTAAATCCACATTATCGATATTATTCATTACATATTTTACATTTTTGGAAAATTCCCCGAGCGATTTCGATTTCAGAGAGTCGACATTCATTACATAAATCGCACCATTGTACTCATATACTTTGGGACAATCCTGCCTGCGTGTAAAATGCCCATCCTTTGATCGCTGTAAATAACCGTTTTTATCTTCTTCGAATAATACGAAATACGGATTTTTATCGGTTTCTATCACCGATACGACCATATCATAAGAGGAATCATACAACGAGATAGCTTCTCGAATATGCCGTGCTGTTCTAAACGGCGAAGTCGGTTGCAAAAGCACTACTACATCATAATAAATTCCACGATCCTCATAATATTTAAGAGCATGCATAATAACTTCATAACTGCCAGCCCGGTCGGTTGCCAATTCTTCAGGGCGCTTAAAAGGTACCGAAAGACCGTACTCCCGTACTACTTCGATAATCTCGTCGTCATCGGTACTTACGCATATATCATTATCGGAAGCTATGCCACGAGCCGCATCGATAGTATAATAAATAAGGGGCCGTCCTCCCAATTTTTTTATATTTTTACGGGGAATTCCCTTCGACCCTCCTCTTGCGGGAATCAAAAATAATGCTCTCATATCGAATTATTCCGTTTTCAGATATTTGATAAATTCTTTAGCTTTCTTATAATCTTCCGGTTTTCCGATGTCTATCCAATAACCTACTACAGGAAAATAAGTCACTTTCTTACGATCATCGATCAACCGTTGCATTAAATCGGTAGCATCGCACCGACACCCTTTTTGAATATATTTATCGATTACCGACTTTTTTATCAGATAGATTCCGCCATTGGAGAAATACGTATAGGTGGGTTTTTCTTCGAACGAATGTATCAGCCCGTCGGAGGTCTGCATGACAGCATAAGGGATCGATATATTATAAGGTACAGAAGCAACTGACATATCGGCTCCGCTTTCGCTGAAATGTAAATAAAACTCTTCGAAATCGATATTGGTAAACAAATCGGAATTCATCACCAATACAACCTCATTATCGAATTCAGAAATTTCACCTAATGCTCCGATCGTACCGAGAGGTATTCCCTCCTCGACATATCCGATTGTTGCCCCTTTTTGGCTTCCGTCTCCGAAATATGCCTTTATTTGCTCTCCCAAATACCGTACCGATATCGTAATTTTATCAATTCCAAAATATAATAGATTATCTATGTTATATTCTATAATAGGTTTATTGCCCAAAGGTAAAAGTGGTTTCGGTACCGAATCGGTCAACGGTCGCAGCCTTTCGCCCCTGCCACCGGCCATAACCACGGCATCTACGGGCAATATAGTTCTTTTATCCCTAAAATTATAAACTCTCGTGATGCGTCCCTCTTTATCGACGACAGGAACCAGTTCCAACCTTTTTTTCCGTATAGTACGCATATCTTCAGTAGTAAAGCCCGTATCGTGTAAAACAAATGGATGAGGATGAAGTACTCTCGTTACCAAATCGGAGAGTTCAGCACCCCCGATAAGCGCACGCCTTATATCCCCGTCGGTAATACTTCCCACCAGTTTTTTACCGGAATCTACTACAAGTAAAGTAAGAATATCCGATGACAATTCGTTTAATCTCGCCAAAGCGTCTCTAACGGATAATGAGTCGTTTATGATATATTTTTCAGTTGACATCATAATGATAAATCATAAAATTTTTTCGGAATCAATGAAGATATATCGGTATTTTTAATCACATCGAGTATTTCGTATACGGTTCCGTTTTTTTCATAAGGATTTATTGCCCGGCTCGCCACTTCTTTAAAATCAGAAGAAAATGCTTTCTTTATAGCTTCTCCGATCGATTCTTTATCAGGCTCACAATCGATGACACTTTCACTACGGATTCGGCCTTTCTGACGGTCTCCGATATTGACTGTCGGGATACCGAAAGAGGGTGCTTCGACAATTCCACTCGAAGAATTCCCGATAACAGCATCGACATATTGCAACGCAGACAAATACCTAAGATAGCCCAACGAAAGAAATGAAACAGATTTTTCGGGATGGTGCTCTACAAAATCATCGATCATCGAGATGATCACCCGTCCGTCAGAGTCAGAATTTGGCTTCGTAAAAATGATATGAGCACCCGATTTATCGAGTGCCTCCAACAAATCGGAAAATTGATCAGCCGCAGTGTGCTGTTCAAGAGTCACAGGATGGAATGTTACCAACAGATTTCGCTCTCCCAACCGAAAACCGATACTCTCCTCAAATGCCTCTCGACTCAATAAATTCATATTCCGAATATTATCCAATCCTATAGAACCCACATTATATACTCTCGAGGGATTTTCTCCTAATTGTATAACTCGGTTACGATACTCTTCGGTCGTTGTAAAGTGCAAATGGCTCATTTTGGTAACAGCATGGCGTATCGAATCGTCATATGCACCTTCGGTAACATCCCCTCCCGAAATATGAGCCACCGGAATGCGAAATAACAATGCCGTAGAAACAGCACCTAATATTTCATACCGGTCTCCTAATACGATGATCATATCGGGCTGTAAATCGGTATATGCATCGGCAAAACCGATTATACCCAGGCCCAACGATTTTGCGACCGATGAAGAAGTATCGGCAGAAAGCAACATTTCTACCTTTTTATTGATCTTAAAACCGTCTTTTTCGATCTCGCGATAAGTTAGCCCGAACTCGGGAGAAAGATGCATATTAGTCGCAATAATTTGCAATTGCATATCGACATCCTCCTCGATGAACCTCATCAAGCGACTTAAAAGCCCATATTCGGCCCGTGTACCGGTTACAATACATATTTTCCGCATAATAAATCCTATATTTCGATAAGTTCGTCTTCTTTAAAATCACGAGGTGCTGTTTTCCCGATAACTTCATACCACCGCATCGGAGAAATACCATTTCCAGGACGTTTTACGGTCATATTCTCGGCGGTAAATATTTCACCGGCAAAAATATTTTTCGCAGCAATAAGACTTTTACGGGCTATCGGCTGATTTTTCCGCTCAGAAGGAGATACTTCTTTTATCGTACTACCTAATGCCCGTTCGATATTACGTATCGAAAGCACCATTTGTTTTAGTTCTTCGGGTTCAAGAGAAGCCTTATGATCGGGTCCCGGCAATTTTTTATCGAGTGTAAAATGCTTCTCGATAACACAAGCACCCATTGCAACAGCGGCTAAAGGAACCTCGATTCCACAAGTATGGTCCGAATAACCTACTTTTACCCCAAAACATCGAGCCAAAGTTTGCATAGCCCGAAGATTTACGTCCTCATAAGGAGTAGGATACTCGGTATTGCAATGTAGTAAAATAATTTTTTCCCGTATGAGGCCTCCATCAATAAGTACATTCAGGGCCGCTTCGATATCGCCCAACCCCGACATTCCCGTAGAAAGAATTACCGGTCTCCCCAAACGGGATATTTTTTGCAAATAGGGTAAATTGGTAATCTCTCCCGAAGGAATCTTATAATAGTCCATATCGAGTTCTTCCAAGACATCTATCGATTCGAGATCAAAGGGTGTAGATAGAAATTTTATGCCCGTTTCATCGCAAAAATCTTTTAACGGCTTATAATCGGTCAAAGGTAAGTGAATCGCCCTGCACATATCGAGTTGAGATTCTTCCTTATGAGTAGTACCTAATTGATACTCGGCTTTCGGTGCATATTTTGAAATAACGAGTTCCGGACGAGCTGTCTGAAACTTTACATAATCGGCTCCAGCTTCTTTAGCAGCCAATACCAACTCTTTGGCCAACCGGTAATCTCCGTTATGATTTACTCCGGCTTCGGCTATTATAATCGCTTTACCCATGGACTCTTATTTATTCAATTTTTTCAGTATTTCTTCCCAATTATCCTGAAACCGAAGGGCCCGGTCGTCTATCCAGACATCTCCTACCGGTTTTCCCATCATCAATTGATGATATTTTACACCGTATTGTTTCAGCCACGCTGTCGTCATTTCAAATTCCATCCACGTACGCGCCGAATAGATAATAATCGTATTACCAGCATCATACAAAGCGTTTACAGCCTCAACAGCTCCGGTTTTAGGCTGAGCCAGGCACCGGCTATATGTCCGTTCTTCGGTACAAATCGTACCATCCATATCAATGATGATCTGCATAAAATATAACTTCTTTAAAATATCTTGTCATTAATGTATTTTCCCTCCAATCATCGACCGGTTCGGGCATATTTCCGGCTTCTTCTTCAAGAAGAAACAAAGGTATGTCGGCGCCTGCTTCTATACTGACGATTACCCCTCCACCCAATCGTGGATTTATTTCCATAATATAAATCTCATCGGTCGTCTTGTCTCGTAAAAACTGAATCGTTACAGGCCCACGAAATCCTCCGGCCAATATAATTTCACGAGACAAAGCAATAAGCCTTTCATCCCGTACCGTAACGGAATTCATAACCTCTCCTCCGGCTACATCCAGGCGTAAACGGGGAACAACAGAAATAATTTTACCGGAAGAAGAAACATAAGCATCGACCGTAAATTCTTCTCTTTCGGCTATGTATTTCTGAATAACGTATTCATCGGGATTTTCTACCGACAGCCAAGTAACCCGGTCGGTAATTATCCGTATTCCTTTAGATGCAGATCCTTTTCTTGGTTTTAGAATAACCGGAAAAACAGGGATCTCTTGTAACCGGTAACTCTGAGGAATGGGGAACTTCCGACTTATAAACCATTCTTCAGAACATTTTTTATCGAACATTATACGACATATTTCGATCGGACTACACGGTATAAAAACATCGGGAAGAGCTGTCTTTAAGCGTGCAGCTACTTCAACAGCAGGGTCGACAAAAGGCAATACCATTCCGATATGAAACTCTTTTATAACCGAAATAAGATGTTTGTCGAGAGCAACATCTTTCCATCGCAACCCAAGAATAACTTTTCCTACCGATGCAATAGGTACTGTCTGATTAAGCTCATAAGAAAATATACATACATCGATTTCTTTCTTACAGCCCGCCGCTATCAGATGTTCTGCAAAAGAAACTCGCTTGGCGCCTCCTAAAAATAATATATTCAATCGTTTACTCATAATCGTACACTACTCGGAATATTTACGACACGCTGCTCGAGATATTCACAATTCTGTAAATCACCACACTCTGCCGTTTCAAACATCGGCAGTTTATTCATCAACCGCCAAATAGGACGTGTCATAATTCCGTGATCATTACTATACTGAAGAAACTCATCCCGTTCATAACGGTCTTTAAAAATAATGGCATTCAGCCAATAATTAGAACAAGCATTTTCAGGTTCCGACACAAACGTTATATCCAATTCATTAAAAAAGTTTTTATATAAATCGGCAAGTTCTCTTTTTTTTTCTAAAAAAAGTGGTAAAGTCTCTAATTGAGCACACCCTAAAGCCGCATTAATATTAGGCATCCGATAATTATAACCGATATGATCGTGAACAAATTCCCAGGGATGAGGAACTTTAGCCTGTGTCGTAAGATGCTTTGCATAATCACCCAACGACTTATCTGAAAATAATAACACCCCGCCTCCTCCAGTCGTTATCGTTTTATTACCGTTAAAACTAATCGCCCCGATATTTCCGAAAGTACCCGTATGCCGACCGCTATAAAAACTGCCGATACTTTCGGCTGCATCTTCTATTAGTTGAAGATGATAACGACTACATAACTCTGCAATACGATCGATACGGACAGGATGTCCGAAAGTATGCATCGGGACACAGGCTTTGATACGCCGTCCGGTTTTTTTATTATATAATGCATCCCCCTTATATTCGGAATTTTTTTGTAACCACTCCTCCATTTTACCGGGAGAGAGGCCTAACGTGTCGGTATCTACATCTATAAACACAGGGTGAGCGCCGCAATAACTCAAAGCATTACAGGTCGCAATAAAGGTAAGCGGCTGCGTAATCACTTCATCGCCACGTTCTACACCCGCTAACAAAAGTGCCATATGAATGGCACTTGTTCCATTCACACACACAACAGCTCTGGCTGCACCGGTATATTCAGCCATCATCGATTCGAAACGGTCGACAAACTTTCCTACACTCGACACAAAAGTAGTATCGATACATTCTTCGAGATATTTTTTTTCATTTCCCACAAAACAAGGAGCATGTAAGGGAACAATTTCCTTACCGCCGAAAGTAATGCGTATAAAATCGACAATCTCGCTAAACATTATAAATATCGGCTTTATATTTTTTCAAATTCTCTTTATCGAGAAACCATCCGATAGTTTCTCTTAAACCGTCCTCTATCGTATAAGAGGGTAAAAATCCGGTAAGCCTTCTTATTTTTCCGTTATCGCCCCATAAACGAAATACTTCTGAATTTTTAGGACGCAACCGTTGAGAATCTTCGATAAATCGTACATCGGCATTCATTAAACCGGCAATTTTTTCAAGAGTATCCCGCATAGATATCTCATGGTTACTACATACGTTTACTTCTTGTCCTATAGCCGCTTCGCACTGTGCCAACTCGATGAATCCCTTACAAATATCTTTTACATAATTGAAATCACGGGTGGGAGTAAGATCACCTAGCTTTATTTCTTTTTTCCCCTGCGCAATCTGAGTTATAATCGTAGGAATAATCGCTCTTGCCGATTGTCTCGGACCATATGCATTAAAAGGTCTCACAATCACGACCGGTAATCCGAACGCATTATAAAAACTCATTGCCAGCGCATCGGCCCCAATTTTCGAGGCTGAGTAAGGAGATTGCGGTTGCCGGGGATGTTTTTCATCGATAGGAACATATTTTGCGGTTCCGTATACTTCGGATGTAGAAGTAACCAACACCCTCGAAACATCATTTTCTTTAGCCGCCTGACAAATATTCAATGTACCCTTTACATTCGTATCTATATAACTGTCGGGGGCTATATATGAATAAGGAATTGCAATAAGTGCTGCAAGATGAAATACGATATCGATATCTTTTGTTATGTGTTTACAAAAATAAGGATCTCGCACATCGCCGGTAACCACCTCAAGTTGCGGATGTCGGATACCCTCGAGCCACCCCCAATCGTTAAACGAATTATAATACGATAAAGCTCTTACTCCATACCCCTTTTCGAGTAACATTTCGGTAAGATGAGAACCGATAAAACCATCGGCTCCGGTCACTAATACTTTTTTCATTTTCTATTTATCTTCAGAAAGCATTATTAAGAAACGCTGCTTTTATTTTCTATTGCCAAATTTTATATCTTCAACCGTTGGAACGCATCGATAAACGAACCGGGTGTTATATTATATATTTTAATACCAGAGTAACGGGCATAATCTTCTACCGCAAAATAAGAACGAAAAGCAACCGACATACTATATAAAACTTCATGCAGTTTCACTTTAGCATACTCGGCAAATACCTGTTTTACTTCTTGTTCGCTTTCCTTATAAAAATGAGGTTGTACCGTTAATACTCGGTTATTATCGTCGACCGATAGCTGAGTTGTCCAGGAATGATCGGCTCCCGCAATATAAATTTTGCCAAATCTCATTCGTAAACCCAACATCAGAGAAGGAATAAGAACATTACGTGGACGAGGCCCTCCCCATCCATACCGGTAGGCCATTCTTGTAAACCATTTATAACCTTCTACTGGAGTCGTATTGTAATAAACCACATGTATTTTCCGATTTTTTTCGATTAACGAATGCCAATCTCCTTTACCTGAGGCCACCGCAGGCATGAATAAAACCATATCCCAAGTGACCGTTTCCCGAATATGACGGAACAAATCGGTAGCCCGTTGCTGTGTTCCCGAATAAAAGTAAGGATCGGCAATCACATAAAGAGCAGGACGCAAGCGTTCGAAAACCGGAGTAGCACCGGCAAAGTTGACGGCCAGCAGCGTTTTATTCTCTAAAAAAGAGTAATGTTCATCGATCGTTGTATTAAGTGAGGGGCCATTTCCCAAAATAACCAATTCTTCGGAAAAACCCGAAACAGATGGAACCGGCGTTTTCCATTTCGAAAACAAAGCTATTTTTACCAGGCTCAAACCAGTCTGCACACTATCATTAGCCAGTCGTTGTATTTTATCGAAAAACGGGTTCATAAACCGTATTTATAGTCCTCACAAATGTAACCATTTTTTTTAGAATACCAATGCAAAGCTTTTTGGAACACATAAAGGCCAAACCACAAAAAAAACGTATCTTCACATCGTAAAAATCAATAGGAAATGAAAATAGTCCTGATAAATACATCCGACAGCGGAGGCGGTGCTGCGATTGCCTGTAAACGCCTTAAAGATGCACTGAAAAAAGAAGGTGCTGATGTAAATATGTTAGTGGCTTGTAAAACAACCGAAGATAACGATACGATACAGGTCATCTCACCATTACGTTATAAACTGAATTTCATACTCGAACGATTGCAGATATATTGTGCCAATCGTTTCTCAAAGAAAAACCTTTTTGCCATTTCGACTGCTTCTACCGGATGCGATATTTCTTCTTTCCCGGAAATCAAAAAAGCCGACATCTTGCATCTACACTGGGTAAACCAAGGTTTTTTATCTTTAAATGACATACAAAAACTCATCTCGCTCGGAAAACCGGTCGTTATTACGCTACATGATATGTGGTATTGTACTGCTATTTGCCACCATGCTTGCGGATGCAAACAATTTACAACAGGATGTCAAAAATGTTTCTATTTAAAAACACCGGGAACCCATGACCTTTCAGCCATCACATGGAATAAAAAAATATTCCTGAAAAATGCAGGTATTACTTTTGTACCGGTAAGCAACTGGCTTAATGAAAAAGTAAAAACCAGCGGTTTAACCGGGAGTTCTTTTTCTACCGTAATACCGAATACTCTCGACACTACCGTATTTTATCCCAAGAACCGGGAAGAATACCGAAAAAAAGCAATGATCAGCGACGAACGTATGGTAATCGTTTTCGGTGCTGCAAAGCTAAATGACCCAAACAAAGGATTCGATCTCCTGAAACAGGCTCTCAAAATATTGTACGAAAAGTATGGAAAACGACTTTTATTGATTTTATTCGGAAAAATTAAAAATGACCCCGATTTTTTGAATTATATTCCTTGTGAATACCGATATATGGGAAAAATTTCCGAAGCGAACGAACTGGCAGCTTTATATTCGGCAGCAGATGTTACCGTTGTACCATCACATTACGAGACCTTCGGACAAACACTTATCGAATCGATGGCTTGCGGGACACCGGGTGTCTCTTTCGACAATAGCGGGCAAAACGATGTTATCGAACATTTACATACCGGATATCTTGCGACTTATCCTTCTCCCGAATCATTGGCAGAGGGTATCGACTGGGGGTTTCAACAAAAGGGAAACCTTACAATAAAAGAAAATTGTATCGAAAGAGTACGGCACATGTACCACAGCCGGACCGTAGCCCGCCAATATCTGGAACTGTATAACCGATTACTTACTCCCAAAAATAAAGATTAATCTATACGATAATGGAAAAACCCTTTTTTACGATCGTAACAATAACATACAATGCAGAAAAAACAGTAGGTATTACCTTAGAAAGCGTAGGTAATCAGAGTTATAAAAATTACGAATATATCGCAATCGACGGTGCATCAAAAGACCGAACGACCCAAATTTTAAAATCATCTCCTTACTTGACAAAATATATCAGTGAACCCGACAACGGATTGTATGATGCCATGAATAAAGGTCTAAAACTGGCAACGGGAGAGTATATCATTTTTTTAAATGCCGGAGATGCACTTCATTCTAAAGACACATTAGAAAAAATTGTCGATTCTATCGGAGAAAACAGACCCGATATCATTTATGGTGAAACAGCATTGGTAGATACCGACCGAAATTTTATCGGAATGAGGAGATTACATGCTCCGGATAAACTTACCTGGAAAAGTTTTCGTATGGGAATGTTAGTTTGTCATCAGGCATTTATCGTACGTCGGGAATTGGCACCCGAATATGATACCCAATATCGCTTTTCAGCTGACTACGACTGGTGCATCCGTTGCATGAAAAAATCTTCCCAAATACACAATACCCACCATACCCTTATCGATTATCTGAACGAAGGAATTACCACACAAAATCATAAGGCATCGCTAAAAGAACGATACGACATCATGGTACGCTATTACGGACGCATTTCCGTAACGTTGTTGCACCTATGGTTTGCGGTGAGGTATTATATGTCGAAATGGGTTAGAAACCAGGCATAAGAAAAAAATGCCCTTACCAAAGTTATTTACCGGCACACCATTTTTCTATATTGTCTTTTACTATAAAATAGTATACCAACAACCCGATCCAACTGGTAAGCAGGATAAGAATACTTACTATCACTTTACAAGTCATGGAGATG
Source organism: Coprobacter tertius (assembly GCF_024330105.1). Classification (NCBI taxonomy): domain Bacteria; kingdom Pseudomonadati; phylum Bacteroidota; class Bacteroidia; order Bacteroidales; family Barnesiellaceae; genus Coprobacter; species Coprobacter tertius. The sequence continues at coordinate 166,268 of NZ_JANDHW010000001.1, read as the reverse complement.
TTTTTTTTAAAAACATCTACGACACACCATATCGTACAAATAAGACCGACAATGTAAATAATAAATGATAACATAGCTTATATAATTATTAAGTGAATCGAACGATAGTCATCTACCTTTCAATCAAATTTACTAAATCCTATTATAAACTAAATTACCTATACCGTTAAAAATTACAATATTATCTTTTAAGATAATACTTACGTCGTTCTTCAGGAGAAAATTTTTCAACGGCATAACGTACCATCGTACGGGGCATATTCATATAACGTCTTTCAAGAAAATCGACCAATGCTTTCTTATCTTTCTTCCCTACTTCACGCAACATCCATCCTACCGCTTTTTGCATAAGATCATGCGGATGATTTTGCAATCGATCGGCAATGATAAGAGTATCGGTAAAATCAGAGGACCGGATATATATCCAGGTTGCTACTATCGAAATACGTTGTTCCCACAAATAATTGCTTCGGGAAAGACGATGCAAAGGTTCTCGGTCTTTATGTAAAAGATACTGTCCCACAATCTGATAAGCCGATAAATCTACTAAATCCCAATTATTTATATAGCGGGTATGAGCCAAATAAGTTTCAAAAACATTTTGTTTTACCGACTCGTCACCATGTTTAAATATTTCGATCATCGTCAATAACGCCAATAGCCGGCATTCATGAATCGGATCGGATAATAGCTTAGTTAATTCAGACAAAGGAGCTTCCCTGAATTGTCGGGCGACTTTCCTGACCTGCGGAACCGGAATTCCGGCAAAAGTATCGCCTTCACCATATTCACCTTTACCTGTTTTGAAAAAACCCTGCAACACTTTTGCTTTTTCATCGTCGGCATAAGTGAGCAAAGTCTCTTTCATATTTCCGAATGTAATCATAAGCTTTTTTATTTCATTTCATATTGACTTTCGCAACCGGTCCTTTCCCCTCAAAAAAATTGATAATATTACGAGCTGCGTAAGCGGCCATTTCGTTACGTACCTCATATGTTTGAGTACCGGTATGAGGATTAAGAACCACATTATCCATCGACAATAATTCGGGCAACGGGAAATCCCCAAACTCAAATACATCCAAACCGGCAGCCCAAATTTGTTTACTCTGTAAAGCTTTCACAAGAGCCTTTTCATCGACCAAGGGTCCTCGCGCAGTATTTATCAATATAGAGTCGGGCTTCATTTTTTTCAGTTCTTCTTCTCCTATCAGATGATAAGTATCTGCGGTTAACGGTGCATTCACCGAAACCACATCCGCAATCGCCAGTAACTCTCCTAAAGGGAGAAACCGAGCCTCATATTTCTGTTCTACATCGGGAGACAAACGATGACGATTATGATACACGACCCGCATCCCCGAAGCTAAAGCTCTACGGGCCAAAGCCTGTCCGATACGTCCCATGCCTAAAATACCGATCGTTTTACCGTACAAAGAATGTCCCAGATTTTCCAATAAAGCGACTTTTACAGCTCCCGGTATACGCATACGACGGTCTACTTCTGAAATACGCCGGCTCACAGCCAGCAAAAGGCCGAATGCCTGATCTGCAGTAGGCTCCGTTACCGGATCGGGAGTATTGGTGACTTGTATTCCCTTTTCGGTACAATAGGGAATATCGATATTATCGTATCCCACAGCATAGTTAGAAACGATCTTTAATCGGGAAGATGCCGTATCGATTAAACGACGATCGACAGGAAAATTGAACATCGACAACAGTGCATCAAAGTCAGGAATCATCTCGAGCACTTCTTCATATGAAAATGTTTCTACATCTCCCTCAGGTATCGTTACATCATATTTACTCATCAACTCAGCATACCCTTCCCGAAACATATTATAAGTAACCAATACTTTTTTCTTCATCATACATTCATTTTTATTCCTGATGCCAAAAGTAAATAAAATGTACAAACGTCGTAAAAAACTTTTACATTTTCAGAAAATAAAACTCATTTATAGTTATTAACACTTATATTTCTATATTCTGTATAAGAATACAGGTTGAAAATATATATTCAATTCTAATCAGCCACGAATTTTTGTAAATAGTTTAATATCAAATACATATGCCAAATTTAGAATTACTACGTAAAGACTTAAAATAATTAATAACCATACCATTTACAATATATTTATCCGTTAAATAAAAGATTACAATAAAAATATATAATTTTGTTGGTAGTCTTTAAAAAACAAAACGATGGTTCTTAATTATATCTGGATCGCTTTTTTTCTGGTGGCTTTCGTTGTCGCTGTTATACAAACTGTATTTTTTGGAAACCTGACGATTTGGACTGATATTATGAATGCATCGTTTTCTTCTGCAAAAACAGCATTCGAAATTTCACTCGGTCTTACCGGGGTGCTGTCTTTATGGTTAGGACTGATGAAGATTGGAGAAAAAGGTGGCGTGATCGCTTTTTTTTCACGTTTAATCAGTCCATTGTTTTGTCGGCTTTTCCCCGATCTGCCTAAAGATCATCCGGCTTTAGGTTCTATATTTATGAACGTATCGGCGAATATGTTAGGGCTCGATAACGCCGCAACACCTCTCGGTCTAAAAGCGATGCAGGAAATGCAAGAACTCAATCCCCGTAAAGATACTGCATCCAACCCTATGATAATGTTTCTTGTTCTTAATACTACAGGGCTGACATTGGTCCCGCTCAGTGTTATGGTATACAGGGCACAAATGGGAGCTGCTAACCCCTCTGATGTTTTCCTGCCTATACTTATCGCAACCTATTGTTCTACCATAGCAGGACTCATAGCCGTGTGCCTTAAACAAAGAATTAATATTTTCGATAAAGTCATATCCCTTTCCCTTCTGGGACTTACTGCAACTATTGCGCTCATTATCTGGTTCTTCTGGGGAATGCCACAAGAAAAAGTATCTTTATATTCCGCATTTGGAGCTAATCTGCTTTTGTTTTCCATCATTATCGGTTTTATCACAGCCGGACTGATAAAAAAAATAAATATCTACGACGCTTTTATCGAAGGTGCTAAAGAAGGTTTTAAAACCGCAATCACAATAATCCCTTATTTAGTCGCAATGCTTGTAGCAATTGCGATATTCAGAGCTTCTGGAGCTATGGATGTCATAATTTCCGGAATTACAAGATTCGTTAACTGGTGTGGAATCGATTCCGGATTTGTAGGCGCTCTGCCTACAGCACTTATGAAGCCCCTAAGCGGAAGCGGAGCCAGAGGAATGATGGTAGATGCAATGTCTACTTTCGGAGCCGATTCGTTCGTTGCCCGGGTAGCTTCAACAATTCAAGGTTCTACCGATACCACATTTTACATACTGGCCGTTTATTTCGGCAGTGTAGGAATACGAAATACCCGTTATGCCGCAGGATACGGGCTTTTCGCTGATGCAATCGGAATTATTGCAGCTATTTTCACCGCTTATCTTTTTTTCGGAAACAGTTGATCTTAAAACCTAAAACAGGCTTTTACGAAGATAACTTATCAACCTATATTTTATCTATTCCCGTTTTTACTTATCGTTATTAATCCCTATCTTTGTGACATTATTGTGTTAATAAACAGAAGATATGGCTATCTCATATTTTGCCGAAGATATAAAAATGCCGGTATTGAAAAAAAAGGAAACTAACGACTGGATACGTCGTGTTGCAGAAAAATACGGAAAACACTGTGGTGATATTTCCTACATTTTTTGTACCGACGAAAAAATCCTCGAAGTAAACCGGGAATATCTTAAACACGACTATTATACCGATATCATTACTTTCGATTACACACAGGGAAACCGTATTAGCGGCGACCTTTTTATAAGTTTGGATACAGTAAGGAGTAATTCCGAAGAATTGCGCCTTCCATTTGAAGAAGAATTGTACCGAGTAATTATTCATGGCATTCTTCATCTCTGCGGAATAAATGATAAAGGCCCCGGCGAACGGGAAAAAATGGAGATTTGTGAAAATGAAGCTCTAAATATGCGGTAACCTATAAATAATTTATCTCAATCAGCATACTATATGAAATTTGATTACGATGTCATAGTCGTAGGAGCCGGGCATGCCGGATGCGAAGCCGCTTGTGCCGCCGCCAATCTGGGTTCGGAAACACTCTTGATCACTATGGATATGAATAAGATCGCTCAAATGAGTTGCAACCCGGCAGTAGGAGGCATTGCAAAAGGACAAATCGTACGAGAAATAGATGCATTGGGCGGATTTATGGGAATTGTAACCGATAAAACAGCCATACAGTTCAGAATGCTAAATCGATCGAAAGGACCGGCAATGTGGAGCCCTCGAGCACAAAGCGATCGCGAAAAATTCATACAAACATGGCGTGGAATTATCGAAAATACCGATCACTTATCCATGTGGCAGGATTCCGTCAAAGAACTAATCATTAAGGACGGACGCATTCATGGGGTAATTACCGGACTGAACGTTACTTTTACAGCCCGTTCAGTCATACTTACTTCGGGAACATTCATGAACGGACTGATACATATCGGACGCACTAAATTACCCGGAGGACGTATCTCGGAACCTGCATCTTACGGAATATCCGATCAGTTGGCATCTTATGGATTTTCTGTGGGAAGAATGAAAACCGGAACTCCTGTACGTATCGACGGTCGCAGTGTATGTTTCGATCGAATGACGGAACAGGTAGGCGAAAACGATTTTCATAAATTCTCATACCTCGACCTCGAAACACAAAAACTGAAACAAAGATCCTGTTGGATAACTTATACCAATGAAGAAGTACACGAGATTCTCAGACAAGGTCTCCCCGATTCTCCACTATATAACGGGCAAATAAAAAGTATCGGTCCCCGGTATTGCCCAAGCATCGAAACAAAGATCGTAACTTTTTCAGAAAAATCGGAACATCAGTTATTCTTAGAGCCCGAAGGTGAAACGACTCAGGAGTATTATTTAAACGGATTCTCCTCTTCCCTCCCCATCGATATACAATTACAAGCACTGCAAAAGATACCGGCGTTCGAAAATATACAAATCTATCGACCGGGATATGCAATCGAATACGATTTTTTCGATCCCACACAATTAAAACATACTTTAGAAACAAAACGTATCGAAGGGTTATTTTTCGCAGGCCAGATAAATGGAACCACCGGTTATGAAGAAGCGGCCGGACAAGGCCTTATCGCCGGAATAAACGCACATCTGAAATGTCATGGGAATGAAGAATTCATTTTAGGAAGAAACGAAGCCTATATCGGCGTTCTTATCGATGATCTCGTTACTAAAGGAGTAGACGAGCCTTATCGAATGTTTACATCAAGAGCAGAATATCGAATTCTTCTACGTCAAGATGATGCCGATATGAGGTTAACAGAAAAGTCTTACCAATTAGGCTTAGCAACCCCATTACGAAAACAATTGCTCGATCAGAAGAAAAAAGATCGTGACCGAATTATCGAATTTTCCCGGAATTATTCGGTTAAAGCGCAATTTGTAAACGAAGAACTTGAAAAACTCGGAACCACCCCATTGAAACAAGGGGTAAAACTTATCGATTTAATTTTACGGCCACAATTAACGATCAACTCGGTAGCCACGTTAATACCCGCATTACAAGCAGAAATCGATAAAATCAAAAATCGGAAAGAAGAAATTACAGAGGCTGCCGAAATTATGATGAAATATGAAGGATACATAGAGCGAGAAAAAATAATTGCAAACAAGATTGATCGACTCGAAAATATCCGAATAAAAGGGAAGTTCGATTATCCTTCCATAAAGCAATTATCGACCGAAGCCAGACAGAAATTACAACGCATCGATCCCGAAACAATTGCACAAGCATCGAGAATTCCCGGGATTTCACCCAGTGATATAAATATATTATTGGTACTATTAGGAAGGTAGTGTTCCACGTGGAACACTAAAAGTATTACTTTAATACTAAAGGATAACGATCAAATATACAAATAGATAATAAATTATGTTAGTAGAAACGATTAAAAAAAAGATTCGCGACATATATGATTTCCCTCAAAAAGGAATCATTTTTAGAGACCTCACCACCGCTTTTAAAGACAAAGACTGCTTACATGAGCTAAGCGAAAGCCTCACCGATCTTTATAAAAATAAAGGTATAACGAAAGTAGTCGGGATTGAATCGAGAGGTTTTATTATGGGTCCCATTATGGCAAACAATTTAGGTGCCGGATTTGTTACCATGAGAAAACCGGGTAAATTACCAGCCGAGACATGGAGTGAATCTTACGAAAAAGAATATGGGACAGACACGATCGAAATACACAAAGATGCCTTAGACGAAAACGACATCGTCGTCCTTCATGATGATCTGTTAGCAACCGGTGGCACCATGATTGCTGCATATAATTTGGTAAAACGCTTTAATCCCCAAAAAATATATGTAAATTTTATTGTCGAACTCGAATTTTTAAATGGAAGGAATGTATTCCCTGCCGATGTAGAGATCGACGCCTTAATCAAATACTAATGCATTGATCGAAAAAAGCGAACATATTAAAAATATTCTTACCCTTTTACCAGAAACTCCGGGAGTATACCAGTATTTCGATAAAACGGGGAAAATTATTTATATCGGTAAAGCCAAAAACCTCAAACGCAGAGTTTCATCTTATTTCAATAAAATACACGAATCGGTTAAAACGAATGTTCTTGTTAAAAACATACAAGATATTAAATACATTGTGGTTAAAACCGAGGAAGATGCTCTACATCTTGAAAACAGCCTTATTAAAGAGTACAAACCGCGTTATAATGTTTTACTCAAAGATGATAAAACATATCCTTGGATTACGGTTAAAAACGAACATTTTCCCCGTGTATTTCTAACAAGGAAACTCGTTAAAGACGGATCTAAATATTACGGTCCTTATTCTAACCTGCATGTTGCTCGCACAATGCTCGATCTAATCCGGGAATTATACCCCATACGCACTTGCAGCTTAGCTCTGACTCCCGAAAATATAAAAAAGAAAAAGTTCAAAGTATGTTTGCAATACCATATAAAAAACTGCAAAGGACCTTGTTGCGGTTACGAAAACCAAGAAGATTATTTCGAATACATTACTCAAATAAAGCAAATATTAAACGGAAATATACATCAGCTTAGCGAACATTTACGGGAAAAAATGGAAAACCTCGCTTCCGAACTGAAGTTTGAAGAGGCACAAACGATTAAAGAAAAATATCTTTTGATCGAGAAATATAAGGCAAAATCGATTATTGTAAGTACATCTCTTCACAATATCGATGTATTTTCCTATGATGAAGATGAAAACGCAGCCTTCATTAATTATCTTCATGTAAAAAACGGGTCTATCACTCAAAGTTTTACACTCGAATATAAAAAACGGCTCGATGAGGCCCGGGAAGAAATACTTGCACTCGGTATTGTAGAATTACGTACACGTTTTAAAAGTAATTCCCATGAAATAATCGTCCCGTTTCTTCCCGAGCTTGAATTTGAAAATACCGTTTTAGTAGTTCCACAGCGGGGTGATAAAAAGAAATTACTCGATGTATCGGTACAGAATGTAAAACAACATAAAATAGATCGCCTTAAACAGGCCGAGAAACTAAATCCTGAACAAAAAAGTATCCGGTTATTAAAAGAAATTCAGCACGAACTCAAGCTTGAAAAAATGCCTGTACATATCGAATGTTTCGATAATTCGAACATACAAGGCTCTGATGCAGTAGCTGCCTGCGTAGTATTTAAAATGGCCAAACCATCGAAAAAAGACTACAGAAAATATATTATTCGAACAGTACAAGGCCCCGATGATTACGCCTCTATGCAAGAAGTCGTACGGCGACGATATCAAAGAGCATTAGACGAAGGATCACCCCTACCCGATTTAATTATTGCAGACGGTGGAAAAGGACAAATGGAAGTCATCCGGAAAGTAATTGAAGACGAATTACACCTGAATATTCCTATCGCAGGACTTGCCAAAGATAACAAACACAGAACATCGGAGTTATTATTCGGCTTCCCTCCTCTGATTATCGGATTAAAACAACAAACTCCCTTATTTCATCTTTTGGAGCAGATACAAAACGAAGTACATCGTTTTGCCATACGTTTTCATCGGGATAAACGCAGTAAATCGCAAGTCGCTTCTGCACTCGATACAATAGCAGGGATAGGGAATAAAACGAAAGATATTTTACTAAATCGCTACAAAAGCGTAAAACGCATCCGAGAAGTTCCTTTATTCGAACTCGAAGGAGTTATCGGAAAATCTAAAGCCGGTATTCTTTTCAAAGCTTTGCATGAAAAAGAGTGATAAATAAATTTTTCTGAAAAATAAAATGTATCTTCGTTATCCGGAAATAAAGAACTATATCATGAGGATACTTATACAACGTGTACAGAAAGCATCGGTAAGGATCGAAGGAAACATAAAATCATCCATCGGGAAAGGGCTGCTCGTACTAATTGGCATTGAAGATAACGATTCTGAAGAAGATGCAGAATGGCTCAGTAAGAAGACTGTGAATTTGCGCATTTTCGATGACGAAAAAGGCGTTATGAACCGATCGGTTCTCGAAAACGGAGGAGAAATCCTGGTTGTCAGTCAGTTCACATTACACGCTTCAACAAAAAAAGGGAATCGTCCCTCATACATTAAAGCCTCGAAACCCGATCATGCTATCCCGCTGTATGAAACATTTTGCCGAATGATAAGCAGAGAAACCGGTAAAGAAACGGCTACAGGTGAGTTTGGCGCAGATATGAAAGTAGAACTCATTAATGACGGTCCGGTAACTATATGGATCGATTCTAAGAATAAAGAATAATATGACAATAAAAGAAGCGCAGGAAACTGTCGATAAATGGATAAAAGAAAACGGTGTAAGATACTTCAGTGAGCTTACCAATATGGCTATTCTTACCGAAGAAGTGGGAGAAGTAGCACGCATCATATCGAGGAAATACGGAGACCAATCATTTAAACAAGGGGAATCGGATAAAGAACTCGGAGATGAACTGGCCGACGTATTGTGGGTTTTACTCTGTCTTGCCAACCAAACTGGCATAGACATGACCGATGCCCTGCTTAAGAACCTCGAGAAAAAAACCAAACGAGATAAAAACAGACATATTAATAACCCTAAACTGCATTAAAATGGATAAATACAACGAAGCATTGAAGGGGTACATTACCGACCTTAATGACGAAACGGTAAAACAATCGGTTGAAAAGATACTAAGAGATAACCTCGCAAAAAACAGCAATACAGAGGTATATAAGTTTCTTTTCGGTTGTATCGATCTGACGACTTTAAAAACAACCGATTCGAATACTTCGGTAGCAGCTTTTACGAAACGGGTGAATGATTTCGAAAATGAACATCCCGACATGAAAAATGTTGCAGCCATATGCGTATATCCTAACTTCGCAGAAATCGTACGTATGAACCTGGAAGTTTCGAGTGTAAATATAGCATGCGTCTCAGCCGGATTTCCATCGTCACAAACATTTTCTGAAATAAAAGTAGCAGAAACTTCTATGGCTGTTGCCGATGGAGCGGACGAAATAGATATAGTTATAAACGTCGGTGATTTTTTAAGTGGCGAATATGAAGAAATGTGCGATGAAATCGAAGAAATAAAAGAAGCCTGTCGCACTGCCCATATGAAGGTCATTCTCGAAACAGGTGCTTTAAAAACTGCATCAAACATAAAAAAAGCCGCAATCTTATCTATGTATTCCGGTGCAGATTTCATAAAAACATCGACCGGTAAACTCGAACCGGCAGCTACTCTCGAGGCTGCTTATGTAATGTGTCAGGCCATCAAAGAATATTACGAAAAAACAGGTCGGAAAGTAGGATTTAAGCCGGCTGGTGGAATCGTTACATCCGAAGATGCCGTTAAGTATTATTGTATCGTTTCGGAAATATTAGGTAAAGAATGGCTTACCAGAGATCTCTTCCGTATCGGAGCCAGCCGATTAGCTAACAACCTGTTAACTTCGATTGCCGGAAAAGATATAAAATTCTTTTAAATAATTCTCTACATACAACGGGGGCGTAATTATAAGATTACGCCCCCGTTGTATGTATCATTTATCCTTTATTTATCCCGTTCTATAGTATAATCGAGTATCGTTTTCAAAGATTCTTTCACGGGAGACTCATCAAAAGCAGATAAAGCGCATAATGCCTCTTTTCGTAACTTTTTCATTACGTCCTCGGCATATTCTATCCCTCCCATTTCTTTAGCAAAAGAAATCAATTTTTCGATATCTGTCCTGTCGTGCTTATCTTTTTTAGCCAAACGATCCATTTTTTCTTTATCGATTCCTGTTGCTTTATTCAAAGCATATATCAACGGCAAAGTAATTTTACCTTCACGAATATCGTTACCCGTAGGTTTACCGACCTCGTTATTATCAAAATAATCAAAAATATCGTCTTTGATCTGGAAACAAAGCCCCAGCTTCTCACCGAATAATTCAAGATCTTTTAACCTTTCCTCCGAAGCATGCGCCGATAATGCACCCATACGCATACAAGAAATAAAAAGAGATGCTGTTTTTTGGCGAATTACTTCAAAATAAGCCTCTTCACTGAAACGATGTTCCTCTACATTCGAAACCTGATCGATCTCCCCTTTTGCCAACTCTTTACCTAAAGTGCTTAATGTATCTACTATTTGCAAATTACCGGTCACCAGAGAGTGCTTCAGTGCACATGAAACAAAAAAATCTCCAACAAGCACGGCAATACGGTTATCCCAAATTCCGTTTACAGTTCGGCGGCCACGCCGCTCAAACGATTCATCAACGACATCATCATGGATAAGACTCGCATTATGCAGCAGCTCGATAGATGCAGCAGCATCTATCGTTGTTTTGGAAATACCACCGCACATTTTCGCAGAAAGCATCACCAAAATAGGACGTATCTGTTTTCCTTTTTTACCTAAATAGTAGTCAACAACAACATTCATCAATTCACTGTCGGCTTTTAAAGCATCTACAATCACTTCATTTAAGCGAACCAATTCATCGGAAATAGGCTGTTGTATAATCGAGAGTTTATCCATATTACATTAATGATGTGCAAAAATAACAATAAAACAAAAGAATATGCACAGTTTATTGTAAATTTACCCAAAATATAACGTGATCTTTATTTTTCCATCGGTTTACAGAAAACCTTAATAACAGAGTTATTTCAATGTCAGACAAAAGATTATTCTTGTTAGATGCATATGCACTTATTTACCGTGCCTATTATGCCTTCATAAAAAATCCGCGTATCAATTCGAAAGGCCTCAACACTTCAGCTATTTTCGGATTTGTAAATACGCTCGAAGATGTCCTCAAGAAAGAAAATCCTTCTCATATCGCCGTAGGATTCGACCCGTCGGGCCCTACATTTCGACACGAAGCTTATGCCGAATACAAGGCCCAAAGAGAAGCCACACCCGAAGATATAAGAAAAGCCGTTCCTATTATAAAAGAAATCATCGGAGCCTATAATATTCCCATTATCGAAGTTGCCGGATATGAAGCCGACGATGTAATAGGTACATTGGCTAAACTGGCAGAAAAAGAAGGATTCGACACTTACATGATGACGCCCGATAAAGACTACGGACAATTAGTAAGCGATCATATTTTTATATACAAACCCAAATACGGAGGTAACGATTTTGAGATTCGAGGTATAAAAGAAATAAAAGAAAAATACAAGCTCGACAATCCCGAACAAGTTATCGATATATTGGGGCTCATGGGAGACAGTTCTGATAACATTCCGGGATGTCCGGGCGTTGGAGAAAAAACGGCAGTAAAACTCATTCAAGAATTCGGAGGTATCGACCAATTACTTGAAAATACAGATAAATTAAAAGGAGCCCTAAAAACGAAAATAGAAGATAACGCAGAAAAAATACGTTTTTCTAAATTTCTCGCCACTATAAAAACCGACGTTCCGGTTACATTCAATGAAAAAGAATTATTGAGAGAGCCAATAAACAGTTCCCGATTACGAGAAATTTTCGAAGAACTGGAATTTAAAAATTTATCTGATAGAGTTCTCGGAACAACTATTAACAAAACAATAGTTTCAAATACACCGATTCAAGGTTCTCTCTTTGCCGAATTTACGGCCGACCCTCAGGATGAAAAAAAATATACGACTCTCAGTGACTTAAACTCTACTCAACACACCTATTATCTTATTGATACAGAAGAGAAAAGAATAGATTTAGCAAATAAGCTAAAAAATGCTCAATATTTTTCAATAGATACCGAAACAACCGGAATCGATCCTATGTGGGTAGAATTAGTCGGTATGTCTTTCGCTTTGAAAGAAAATGAAGCTTATTATGTACCAGTTCCAGAAGATCAGACAGAAGCCAAAAGAATCGTCTCAATTTTTAAAGATGCGTTAGAAAATGTAAATTCTCTCAAAATCGGACAAAATATTAAATACGATTATATCCTGTTACGAAATTATGGTGTCACGTTAAAAGGCAATTTCTTCGATACCATGATTGCTCATTACTTGCTTCAACCCGAACAACGGCATAATATGGACTATCTCGCCGAAGTATATCTTCATTATAAAACAATACCGATCGAAGAACTTATCGGCCCCAGAGGTAAAGGACAATTGTGTATGAGAAATGTAGAAGCCACCCAAATATGCGAATACGCCGCTGAAGATGCCGATGTAACACTGAAATTAAAAAATATTCTCGAAAAAGAGCTTAAATCCGAAGGCATGGAAAAATTATTCTACGAAATAGAAATGCCCTTAGTCAGAGTTTTAGCTGAAATGGAGATTACAGGTGTGAAGGTAGATACACATGCTCTTTCGGTTTTTTCAGAATCATTGACAAAACGCATAGAAACTATTGAAAAAGAAATTTATGAGATGGCCGGAACAGAATTTAATGTAAGTTCGGCCAGACAAGTAGGTGAAATTCTGTTCGATCGATTAAAAATAGATGAGAAAGCTCGAAAAACCAAGACCGGACAATATTCAACAACCGAAGAAATCCTCGAGAAGTTGAGAAACAGACATCCTATCGTCGGTAAAATTCTCGAACAAAGAGGAATGCGCAAGCTTCTCAGTACTTACATCAATGCCTTACCGGAACTTATCCATCCCCGTACTGGAAAAATACACACCTCATTTAACCAAGCAGTAACAGCAACAGGGAGGCTTAGCTCGAGTAATCCCAATTTACAGAATATCCCGATTCGCGACGACGAAGGACGAGAAATACGCAGAGCATTCATTCCCGACCCAAACTGTCTCTTCTTCTCGGCCGATTATTCACAAATAGAATTACGTATCATGGCCGACCTGAGTCAAGACCCGAATATGCTCGAAGCCTTCAACTCCGGTAACGATATCCATGCAGCTACTGCGGCCAAAATTTATAAAGTGCCGATCGAAGCTGTTACCAAAGATATGAGGAGAAAGGCAAAAACGGCTAATTTCGGCATTATATACGGCATATCGGTATTTGGCTTGGCCGAAAGACTTAACATCCCCAGAAGCGAAGCAAAAGAGCTTATAGACGGTTATTTTGCGACTTATCCTCAAGTAAAGGAATATATGAACAAAAGCATAGAATCGGCCCGTGAAAGAGGATATGTCGAGACCATCAGCGGACGTAAGAGAATGTTACCCGATATTAACTCTCAAAATGCTATTGTAAGAGGTTATGCCGAACGAAATGCTATTAACGCTCCAATTCAGGGCAGCGCAGCAGATATTATCAAAATAGCGATGGTACGCATTTTCGACCGATTTGAAAAAGAGGGATTACAATCACGCATGATTTTACAAGTACACGATGAACTTAACTTCAACGTGAAAGCCGATGAAGCCGACAAGGTAGAATGTATTGTCAAAGAAGAAATGGAACATGCCTCCAAATTACATGTCCCGCTTATTGCAGATTCCGGTATCGGAAATAATTGGCTCGAGGCTCATTAAAAACAGGGCTTTCGCTGTATAGCGAAAGCCCTGTTTTACTTTATAATAAAACTTTTTTCTGGCTAATGCTCTTCCCATGAGAAACAACCTGTACTACATAAAAACCGGCTGTTAAAGGAATACGCACTCCATTTTCATCACAAACACCCTGCGTCACGAGTTGCCCCTGCAAGTCGTATATATTTACAACCGCCCCTTTCTCAAAATTCGTAACTACAACCTGCATATTATCAGCATAAATAATTCCTTCGGACACAACAGACACATTTTTTATACCTGTGGTAAAAGGAATTTTTTTATCCATCCATGCGACACGTTCACTCAAATATGTTTTCACAACATTTAAGGCATCTTCAAAAGTATCGTTTATAGGCCAACGTTTAAAGTTCAATTTTTGGGCTTCCTGCAATTCCGATGCAGTTTTATCAATATAATCCAAAAGAGATTCCGCCGTAATCCCGGTTTCTTTCCGGCATTTGGTCCATAAGGCCGAAAGTTCTTCTTTAGTCTGCGGATCGGAAAGGAGAACACGATCGGCAAAAACATTCATATTATTAGCATGAGAAGCTCTTTCGAAACGATATAAAAAATCGGTTTGCGCATTAATCGGGTAGGTACGGTCATCATTCTCAAATGCAATATCGAAATCCCAAACAGGACCTGTGTAAAGAAGCGGATCATTGCGTCGCTTATACATAAAAGTACTCCAATAAGTATCGGTATTTCCCGTCAACTCTCCTACCAAGAAATGTTGTAAAAAACTTTTGACATCGAACAGCTCACGATACGATTTTCCCGGAGTAATAAAATCATTCGAAAACAAACGGCTTTCTATCTCATTAAATCTATTTACGATATATTGCCTCTGCTGCGATACGATTTCGTCATCCTTAGGATATTTTATCGTCACAGGTATTTGTTTCTGTGCCGATGCAAACCACGAAATTTCACTATATGCATAAGCATCTACCTCAATCAAATACCCGCCCTCTATGTTAGGCGAGGATATATCGGTCGGCTCCATTTCTTCAACATTAACCCGATTTTCGTTCACCTCTACCTGGTCGCATAACTGATAACAACCTTTATATTCGCCATTAAGCATCACATCCACAGGTCTCCCGGCCGGAGTATACTCCAAACCTACGCGCCTGCTTATCTCAAAAGCAATTAAATTACGCATGAGTGTATGGTCGCCGTAGTTACTGATCAATGTCCAGTTTTTTGCTTTAGCCGGAAAATCAAGGACATTATCTTTTTTATTAAATTTCATCCGATACGGTTTTTTAGGGAAAGACCAACTTGCATTCCCACGTCCTCTTACGTCGAGTTCTTTATGTAAAAGTTTTGTTCCGTCTTCAGAAATAATCGATACCTGCCCCGGAAGATATACCTCCTTTTCGACAATATCTTTTGCACCTTCGGTATGAATCGTTACCAGTGGCAAGTTAGTTGGCTGATAAAGTTTAGAATCGTCTCCCTCTCCTTTTTTGCCGTAAAATTCTAATTCCGCAAGATTACACCTTACATCATTGGGAGAAACATATCTTACATACCTGAATCCACGAGAACAATCGATTTCGGCATAAGTCATTTTCCGATCGGGAGCCTCCTCTTTGATAAGATAAATAGGAATAGCATCGATAAAATCAGGTGAATTAGCCCCTTCAATTACAGCTAAAACAACACGATTATTCGATCCGACACGAGGAGAATAACCTATTTTTGTAATAATATGAGGCTCTCCCAAATCGAGCCCTACCCAAGTCCCGGAACGATCGAAAGAAGCAAAAAAAGTATCGAAATCTCCATCGAATACATTTTCCTTCGTATTTACAGTCGTTGATTGTACTCCATGGTCATAATCAACTGAGAATTCGGTCCCGATTATGTTTCCAGTAAGTTTTTGCGATACTTGAGCAGACATATACGATGAGCAGCCCAAAAATAAAATAATAAAATAACGCAGTTTCATGGTATTAAAAATTTAAGTATAATGTAACGAAAAAAAAGACATCAGTCTGCCAATTGAGGAATATACAAATAAAATAAATTATATTTACAATAAAAAATTATTATAAAGTTATTTATCAGGCATTTATAAAAATCTCCCGAAATTTAACTTTTCAAGAGGGAAATTGATTTAATATACCATGATAAAATAGCTAAACCGATTAAGGAATAATGATTTCATCATAATAACAAAAATAGGAAAAACCGATATTTACCTTCTGCTTTTAAAAAAGAATGACCGATTCTCGAATAACGATTTTTATAAATTCTTAAAAAATGACCTTTACAAAAAAGGAGTGTAACGAACAAATGTTCGTTACACTCCTTTAAAAAAAATTTTTTCATACAAACTACTATATCACTTTTTAAGTAATGATGCCGGATCGATATTATCTTTCTCTATATCAAGGAAATATTTATAAGTTCCCACTTTGAGTTCTGCTGTAGCATCATCATCGCAAACGATAATACTATACGGATGCAATTGCAGTGCACTGATCGTCCACATCTGAGAAATTCCGCCTTCTACACCATGTTTCAAAGCTCGTGCTTTATTGTGTCCATTTACAATAATCAAAACACTTCTGGCATCCATCACCGTCCCAACGCCTACTGTCAGTGCAGTTTTAGGCACTTGATTTACATCGTTATTGAAAAAACGGGAGTTGGCAATAATGGTATCCTGAGTAAGCGTTTTTACACGAGTACGAGATGTTAATGACGAACCCGGTTCATTAAAAGCAATATGCCCGTCGGGACCGATTCCTCCCAAAAACAAATTTATACCGCCATACGATTTTATTTTTTTCTCATATCTCTCACATTCAGCAGCAAGATCTTCTGCATTTCCATTTAAGATATTCACATTCTCGGGATTAATATCTATATGGCCAAAAAAATTATTCCACATAAAAGAATGATAACTTTCGGGATGATCTTTCGGTAAACCGATATACTCATCCATATTGAATGTCACGACATTTTTAAAAGAAACCACTCCTTTTTTATTCAATTCAATCAAGTTCCTATACATTCCAAGCGGTGAAGAACCGGTAGGAAGCCCCAAAATAAACGGACGTTCTGCGGAAGGGCTGTATTCATTAATACGCGCAGCAACGTAATTGGCCGCCCATTGCGATACATTTGCATAATCGGGCTCGATAATTAATCTCATAATGATACTATTTTAGTTGTTTCTGTCTCGTCATTACAAACGTTAGAAAAATAATTCTATTCAAAATATTGCCCCAAAATTAAAAAAATTATACCGATTATAGTCATTTTTCGTCGTATGATCTCTTTTTTTTAAAATCATCCCGAACCAAAAGATTCTATTAACAGCTGAATTCAATAAAATATACCCAACTTTATTTCAAAAATTAAGAGATCATGTTAAATAAAAGATTTATCTTTGTTACTCTCAATTCGAAAATATCTTTTTCGCTAACTAAATAATTACACTTTTATGAAAGCTCATTTAAGTTCACAAATTAAACTCGATAGAATACCCAAAAGGTATTATCGACCGAACGATGCCTTCGAACTTACGGCGCTTACCCGTTTCGAAAAAATAAACACTGAAATTGACGAAGGAACCGAAGAAGGATCGGTTCATATCGCAAACGAAATTTCCGATCTCATTCATAAATGCAATGCAGAAAACCGCCCCTGTGTATTAGCACTCGGTGCCGGTTTAGGAACCCATACGGTATATAAAGACCTCGTGCGGCTTTATAAAGAAGGAAAAATCAGTTTTTCAAACGTTGTTGTATTCAATATCAGCGAATTCTATCCGCTGAATAAAAATGCTCGAGGAACTACACATATACTCCGGGAATACTTACTGGATCTGGTAGATATAAAGCCCGAAAACATATTCACTCCGTTAGCAAACGGTGAAAAAGAAAATATCTTCGAATTCTGTCGTGACTACGAAAAGAAAATCGAAAGTTACGGAGGAATCGACCTGGCCCTACTCGAAATGGGCCCGTTAGGTAATCTGGCATTCAACGAACCAGGTTCACAAATCGGCTCAACTACCAGATTAATGCTTCTCAGCAGTGAATCACGACATAATGCCGCCAGTTTGTACAACTCTACCGAGAATGTCCCCGGAAGCGCCATTACTATAGGTATTTCTACTCTATTAACAACCAAAAGAATTATCGTAATGGGATGGGGCGAAAATCGTGCAGCAATTGCTAAAGAAGCGATCGAAGGCTGTGTCTCCGATTCGATACCGGCCAGTTATCTTCAACAGCATAAAGATGCTAAAATGGTACTTGACCTGTCTGCTGCCGAGAATCTTACCCGCATCAGCACTCCCTGGCTTGTTACATCCTGTGAATGGAATGACAAATTGATAAGAAGAGCGATCGTATGGCTTTGTAAAATTACAGGCAAACCGATTCTTAAACTCACCAACAAAGACTATAACGATAACGGTTTAAGCGAATTACTGGCACTATTCGGATCTGCCTATAATGTAAATATCAAAATCTTCAACGATTTACAACATACCATTACCGGCTGGCCCGGCGGAAAACCGAATGCTGACGATACCTTTCGTCCCGAAAGAGCGACCCCCTATCCTAAAAAAGTTATCGTATTCAGTCCTCATCCCGATGATGATGTAATTTCGATGGGGGGGACATTAAAACGCTTAGTCGATCAACACCACGATGTACATGTCGCATACGAAACTTCAGGTAACATAGCTGTTGGCGACGAGGACATGATGCGATATGTCATGCTGATGGGCGGAATTGCTAAAAAATTTCATTTCGATACGCCTGAGTTTCTGGCTAAACACGCAGAAATAACCGAATTTGTAAAAAATAAAAAAGAAGGCGATATCGACTTGGCCGATATACGATATCTCAAAGGCCAGATACGGCAGGGAGAAGCCCGCACCGCTTGTAATTACATAGGAGTAAAACCCGAAAACGTACACTTTCTGCAATTACCTTTCTATGAAACCGGCACGATTAAAAAAGGGGAGCTTACCGAAACTGATAAAAATATCGTAAAAGATCTTTTGCTAAAAGTAAAACCCGATCAGATATTCGTTGCCGGTGATTTGGCCGACCCGCATGGCACACACCGTGTTTGCCTCGACGCCGTATTAGCTGCAATCGATGATGTTAAAGAGGACGAATGGATGAAAAATTGTCGCGTATGGATGTACAGGGGTGCCTGGGCAGAATGGGAAATAGACCATATTGAAATGGCAGTACCTATCAGCCCTGAAGAATTGCGGCAGAAACGAAATTCTATTCTGAAACATCAATCCCAAATGGAGAGTGCACCTTTCCTAGGTGATGACGAACGGCTGTTCTGGCAACGAGCCGAAGACCGTAATAAAGCCACAGCTAATTTGTATGCACAATTAGGCCTCGCTTCTTATGAAGCCATAGAAGCTTTTGTAGAATATCACCCCCTATAAAAATAGAAATAAAAAGAGACTGTTTGATTATATTCAGACAGTCTCTTTCTATTTTTCAGAACAATAAAATCAATAATTATCTCTCTTAGGTTCGAAATAGGCTTGCGGATGCAAACATGCCGGACATTTTGCCGGCGGCTCTTTACCTTCAAAGACAAAACCGCAATTACGGCATTGCCATTTAATAGGTTCTTCACGCTTAAAGACCGTACCGTCTTCAAGCCGAGAAAGCAATTTACGATAACGCCATTCGTGAAATTCTTCTACCTTCGCAATCATTTTAAAAGCGATAGAAACATCTTTAAAACCCTCCTCGAGAGCTACACCCGCAAAATCGGAATACAAAGACGACCACTCTAACTTCTCTCCCTCGGCGGCCTCCAAAAGATTTTCTTTTGTCGTTCCGATACGGCCCGCCGGGTAATCAGCCGTAATGGTTAACATTTCCCCCCCGGTCATAAAATCGAAAAAACGTTTAGCATGTTCTCTTTCCTGCTCGGCTGTTTCAAGAAAAACACTACTGATTTGTTGATAGCCCTCCATTTGCGCTACTTCAGCAAAAAGAGAATAACGATTACGGGCCTGGGATTCACCGGCAAAAGCTTTCAGCAGATTCTGCTCGGTAAGGGTACCTTGAATACTTTTCATAATGTCAGATTGTTATTTTTAGATAATACTTTAACAATCATCAGAATTAAAAGTTCAAAGTTTTTCTTTTTCAGCCATAGCTTTCATCCGGGCCTTTCGTATATCAGGTAAAAATCCGGTAACTAAGCCGATAAGAGGAAGATAAGAACAAATATGATAAACATATTCGATACCCTTACTATCGGCAATATTACCTAAAACGGCCGAAGCGATACCCGCAATTCCAAAAGCCAGGCCAAAAAACATCCCGGCGATCATCCCTACTTTACCAGGCATTAATTCTTGAGCATACACGAGAATAGCCGAAAAGGCCGAAGAAATTACAAATCCGATACAAATACTCAATATACAGGTCCAAGTCAGATTAGCATAAGGCATCAACATCGTAAAGGGAGCTGCTCCGAGGATCGACCCCCAAATAACATATTTCCTCCCGATACGGTCTCCCAGCGGCCCACCTACGAGAGTACCGATAGCTACAGACAACAAAAAAGCGAAAAGATATAATTGTGAATGTTGCACTGTAACCCCGAATTTCTGTATCAGATAAAAAGTATAATAACTGTTGATACTGGCCAAATAAACATATTTCGAGAAAATAAGAATAAGTAAGATACTTAGGGAGAATACTACTTTCCGATGAGAAAACAGCGATTCCCGCTCGGCTTTATCAGCAGCCGTTCTCTGCTTGAACATATTCAGGTTACGGCTATACCATCGACTCACCGGTAACATAACCATAATGCATATCAAGGCAATGATAACAAACCATACTACGTTACGCTGCCCGAAAGGAGCTATAATCAGTGCCGCCAGTAAAGGGCCGAATGAACCTCCGAGATTACCGCCCACCTGAAAAATCGATTGCGCCATTCCCGGACGTCCTCCCGAAGCCATATATGCCAATCGTGACGCCTCTGGATGGAATACCGAAGACCCCAAACCGATCAGGAAAACAGCTAAAAGTACCAGATGAAGACTATTAGCAAACGCCAGAAAAATAAGTCCGATTAAAGTAGAAGTCATACCTACTGGTAAAGCGAACGGCATGGGATGTTTATCGGTAAACCATCCGTTTAACGGTTGAAATACCGAAGAAGATATCTGAAAAACAAGGGTAATAAGCCCGATCTGCGAAAACGAAAGTGAAAGAGAATCTTTAATCAAAGGATAAATGGCGGCAATAAGCGATTGTAATGTATCGTTTAGCATGTGACAGGCTCCTAACGATACCAAAATCGAGAACGCTACTCCTCCGGCCCGTCCACTCCTAAATTTTTTCATATCTTTTTTACCTTAATACACCGCAAAGTTACGAAAAAGAAGCTACTTTAGAGCTTTACACGCCAATAGTTTATGACCGATACGACAATAAAGGCACTTGCGCGGTACACAATATGCATTATGCAACTGTATCAGTGCCTGACTTTCGAGCGCATTATTACATTTTACACCGGCCGAAGAAAATTCCCTTACGATACGATTTTGTTCGGATTTCAGCGACTCGAGCAACGTCATCGACCTATCTATTAATACATTATCACCTGTAAACATACCATACGCATATAATAAAGGGGCAACCGTATTTATCAACAATATATCCACAGCGGTACGCCCCAAAGTTTTAGGATGATCAGAAGATACCCGGCCGAAAGCATAATGTGTATTCCAATAGCTATCGAGCCTAATATCGAATAATTGCCGGTATTCTTTTTCTTCCGTTGCATCGCAAATACCCGAAAATAACGAGAATCCGTCGGAAATAAACCGGGCCAGCATAGCAATACGCTGATGGGGGAAATTAGCAGGACGTAACCTGAAGAATTTCCAGCTCTCACTTTTCATGGGATGCAGTCCGAATTTATTTTTCAAAAACAAATATTCATCCGATAAACGCCTGTAATAAGAATCATCCTGAAGATCATATTCTTCAAGTAATCCTGCTTGTCCAAAAAGGAATGCTTCCAACTGTATCAGAGAAGCGGCATGCTTTTGTAAAAAAATCAAAGGTAACCCTCGCGCCAACCTTTCAAACGCATCGTTATTAGTCCCTAAGCCGATCGAGCGAGATAAAGTAACGTAACATACCTCCTGCCAACTACCTTTGTAAATTTTCAACCAATCGAAAATACGATCCGATTTTTGTTGCAATCTTTCCAAAAACAATGCCGATATCCAATCGGCTATAACCAAAGGCGAAAGTTCTCCCAGCCGATCACCGCAAGGTAAAAAACTATTTTGCTGTACCAAAAATGCATAATCATCTCTAAATCTCGGAGAACAAACCATCACCATCTGTGGAATCATCTCACCACAAATACGACAAATCTGCATATCATTCACACCTACTACATGCAGGATAACAGAATCGTATGCTTGATCGGTATGATGATTATGACGTTTCCAATCGGACGCCCTCTCATGTATTTCTACATTACCGGCCCATATTTTGTTACCGATACGTATTTTGGCATTAAAAAAGTCAGGACCGGAATCAGTATTAAGATGTCCCGGGTCTATAATCTGTACCTTTTCTCCGGTTGTAGTAACAAGATCCCGCTCTCCTAATAACCGGTGCTCCCAAATGTAATGCATGAGCTTTTCCATAAAATATACTTTCTCCGAAAAACCAACTGATTTTTCATTATCTTTGCAAGATAAAGTATATCATCGATATAGCGAACAGTTCGACAATATTTTTAAACATAAAATTTAATTAAAATATGAAGATTGCATTGATTGGATACGGCAAAATGGGTCATATCATCGAAAAAATCGCCCGAAAACGGGGACACGAAATCGTTAGCATCATCGACATAAACAATCCCGAAGACTTCGAATCGGAAGCTTTTAAAAGTGCCGACGTCGCGATTGAGTTCACCGTACCTGCTGTAGCTGTAAACAATTATCGCAAAGCTTTCGCTGCCGGAGTTCCGGTCGTATCGGGAACAACAGGTTGGCTTGAACACCTTCCAGAAATTAAAGAAGCTTGCAAAAACGGAAATACATTTTTCTATGCATCTAATTTCAGTCTCGGAGTAAATATATTTTTCGCACTGAACAAATACCTGGCCGGAATTATGGACGGATTTCCCGAATACGATGTACGCATGGAAGAAGTGCATCACATACATAAACTCGATGCACCCAGTGGCACAGCCATAACTTTGGCCGGAGACCTCATAGACAATATAAAACGCAAAACCAGCTGGATAGTAGGTAAAGAACCCGAAAAAAACGAAATCGGAATTAAAGCCATAAGAGAGGGAGAAGTTCCCGGAATACATACGGTTATTTACGAATCGGAAGTCGACTCGATACGCATAACACACGATGCTAAAAGTCGTGAAGGATTTGCTCTGGGGGCCGTTATTGCGGCAGAGTTTACGCATGGCAAAAAAGGTTTTCTTACCATGCAGGATATGCTTAAATTTTAATTAATAAACGATATATAATGGAAACCAAACAAAACGAAAATATCTCTCCCGATGTGAAAAATGAAGATAAAGAAAATCGTTTCAAAGGAATTAAAACTTCACGTTGGGTACGTTTCGCACTCGCTTCACTGGCCGTTATCGCTTTTGCAATTTGGCTGGGGAACTATACGGTATTACTGCTAATCGTTCTTTTTTTCGATGTATATATTTCACGTTTTATTCCCTGGGGATTTTGGAGAACCTCAAAAAATTCGGTTTTCCGGAAAACAATGGAATGGGTAGATGCAATTCTGTATGCATTAGTGGCTGTATACCTCATCAACACGTTCTTTTTCCAAAACTATAAAATACCGTCCTCCTCTTTAGAAAAATCATTGCTGGTCGGAGATTATCTTTTTGTAAGCAAGCTGAGTTTCGGACCGAGGGTGCCCAATACCCCTCTCTCCTTCCCTTTAGCCCAGCATACATTACCTGTTATAAATACCAAATCATATATCGAATGGCCTCAATGGCCCTACCACCGTCTCAAGGGAACAGGAAAAGTAGAACGTAACGATATTGTGGTATTTAACTTCCCGGCAGGAGATACGGTGGCTATACTGGCTCAGAACCCCGACTATTATACCAATTGTTTTAATGAAGGAAAAAGACTTCTTTCCTCGGGAATACCGGGCTTCGACAATATCGAACAAACTCCCGAATTCGCAGAACTTTGTTTCGAGGAAGGACGAAAAATCGTAAACCGCGACAAAGCGAGATTCGGAGATATCGTATACCGCCCCGTCGACCGTCGTGAAAACTATGTAAAACGCTGTATAGGCATGCCGGGAGATACTCTTTCGATGCGTAATAATCTGGTATATATCAACGGGAAAGAGTTGAAAAATCCCAAAGAACTACAACAAAACTACCTCGTAGTTACCAACGGAACCTTATTTAACGAACAAAATTACCGAGACTTGAATATCAGCGTCGAAGATCGTCAGCTTCTCAACCGGGATGGTAACCCGACAGGCCTTTTCGAATATGTAGGAATAAAACCTAATGCAAACGGAACATATAACCCTGTATATGAATTCCCGCTTACTCAGGAATCACTGGCAAATATAAAAAAATACAATTTTGTAACCGAGGTTATACCCGAACCGGGAATTCTCGGAGGTGACGTATATCCTATCGGTTTCCGGCCGCAATGGACTCGTTCTGATTACGGCCCAATATGGATTCCAGCCAAGGGAAGTACCCTTAAACTGACGACCGATATTTTACCAATTTACGAACGCATTATCCGTAACTACGAAGGTAATAAGCTTCAGGTAAAAGATAGCGTGATATATATCAACGACAAACCGGCCGACTCGTACACGTTTAAAATGGACTACTATTGGATGATGGGCGACAACCGGGACAAATCGGCCGACAGTCGTTACTGGGGATTTGTACCCGAAGACCACGTTGTGGGTAAACCCTTGTTTGTATGGTTATCTATCGATAAAGACCGCAGCCTGTTCGACGGACGTATCCGGTTTAACCGGCTATTTAAAAGAATAGGTAAAGACTAACCGTTGTAAGTATCGGGAAAGGTATGGCTAAAAGGAAAAAACGAGTCTACTGGAAATGGATGATCCTCATTATTATCGTTATTTGGATCATCCGTAATCTGGGAGGTGAATTATACCGTATATCGTCAGGACAAATGGAAGGGACATTATTACCCGGCGATAATATCATGGTCGGAAAATGGAACTATGGCCTGCGTTTACCTGTAACCCCTTTCTCGATTCCATTTTTACATGACTCGATTACTGTGTTTAATTCAAGATCATATTTATCTTCAGTGAGGTTACCCTATTTTCGCCTTTTCGATAAAGAAGCTTCCCGAAACGATATCGTCGTTTTCAACCGTCCCGATCCTATCGACGAAACCACCCCCATCGATCGCCGAAAAATCGCAGTAGGACGTTGTATCGGATTACCGGGAGACACGATAAGCATGCAGGAAGGAAGACTTTTTATCAATGGAAAAGAAAGCGCACAACCCCCATTAACCATGGAGGCATACCTCACTCCCGATTCACTCGAATCCGAACTTTCGGCGCTGCTAAAACATAACGAAATTTCCGACCCGGGATACCAACAACTAAAAGGAAACCGCCTGCGTTTTTTCACGAAAATGCAATATTATATTTTACACAACTCGGCAAAGAATAAGAATATACTGAATCCCGTACATCTGAAACGAAATAATTTTACAATAATATTGCCCCGGCCAGGACAACCGGTACAAATTACCCCCGATAATATAAAATTCCTGTATCCGTTACTAATGCTGCATGAAGGACGACAAATCATAAAAAAAGAGAACCGACTCTATGAAAAAGGGCGAGAAGTATCCTGGTTCCGGTTTTCACAACCCTATTATTGGATGATGGGCGATAACCGGGAAAACGCTATCGATTCCCGTACTTTCGGCGCTGTTCCCCAATCTCACCTTATAGGAAAAGCTAAGCGCATTTGGTTCTCTACAAATCCCGATAAACCTTTTTATGAATCGTTACGTCCCACCCGTACATTTAAACCCGTCAGCAAAAACTAATTTTCATGACCCGTATCTGCTTGAATACAGCTTACCTCGCCCCTATCTCGTACTATTACGAATTATTTAACTGCGAATACATCGAAATAGATGCCTGGGGATATTATATAAAACAAACTTATCGTAACCGGTGTAATATTATCGCGGCGAACGGTATAATGCCCTTATCGATACCTGTAGAGAAACCGACAACCGGGAAATGTCCTACCAGAGATATCCGTATCTCTTCGCATGACAATTGGCAACACCTGCATTGGAACGCTATTGTTTCGGCTTATAGCTCGACTCCCTTTTTCGAATATTATCAAGACGATTTCTTCCCTTTTTATAAAAATAATGCGGCCGGAAAATTTCTTTTCGATTTCAACGAATCATTACGGGAAACGATTTGCAGCCTCTTGGGAATAAACCCGGATATTACCTACTCTCCAGAGTATAAAACTGTATTCGAACCCGATGAAACCGACTTCAGGGAAGCAATACACCCCAAGCATCCGGTCGATACAGGTTTTGTCGCCCAGCCTTATTATCAGGTATTTGCAGATCGGCACGGGTTCATTCCCGATATGAGCATCATCGATCTGCTTTTCAACACTGGCCCTGAAGCCCTACTTACTCTACAACGGTAAGAATTATTTTTTCTTTAATCTCAAGTCATACAAATCATGACGGCGATCTCTCAAATTACGCACACTGCCATAAGTATGTAATTCATTGAGCAAATCGAGATCGACATCCGAAATCAGTATCATTTCGGTATTCGGAGTCGCTTCGGCCCGTTTTCCATCGGTTGGAAAAGCAAAATCACAAGGAGTAAATACCCCCGATTGGGCGTATTGGATATCCATATTATGTACCCGGGGCAAATTACCCACCGAACCCGCAATCGCCACAAAACATTCGTTTTCGATCGCCCTGGCCTGGGCACATACTCTTACCCGGGAATAGGCATTCTGAGTATCGGTAAGGAATGGCACGAAAAGTATCTGCATTCCCTGTTCCGCCATGATACGGGATAATTCGGGAAATTCTACATCATAACAAATAAGAATACCTATCTTGGCACAATCCGTATCGAAAGTTTGCACGATATTCCCGCCCGACAACCCCCAACTTTTTATCTCGTCGGGCGTAACATGTATTTTTTCATACATATCGTAACTCCCGTCGCGACGGCACAAAAAACCGACATTATACAATCCGTCGTCACGTATCAGCGGCATACTGCCTGTAATGATATTTATATTATAACTGATCGCTAAATTTACAAAACGTTCGCGCATTTCATCGGTATATTGCGCCAAGCCCCTAATCGCTTCCGACTCTCCCTGATGGTTGAAACGGGCCATCAAAGGAGCATTAAAATATTCAGGAAAAAGTATAAAGTCGCTTTTATAGTCTGAAACCGAATCAACGAAAAATTCTACCTGCTCAAAAACATCATCGAGGCTTTTATAAGGTCGCATCTGCCACTGTACTAACCCGAGACGTACCGTCGACTTATCAACTTTAAATTCTTGCGTAGGAGGCGTATAATATATATTATCCCATTGCAAAAGAGTTGCGAAATGTTTCGACTCCTCATCATTCGGCAAATAATTGGTCATCACCTTGCGCACATGAAAATCATTAGAAAGCTGAAAGGTAAGAACCGGATCGAAAATCTCTTTCTTTTTCACCTGCTGAATGTATTCTTTCGGCCGTAACGTATCAGCATATTTATGATAATTAGGAATACGTCCGCCAAACATAATTGATTTCAAATTAAGCCTTTCACACAACTCTTTCCGATAATCGTACATACGACGCCCTAAACGCAATCCCCGGTACTCGGGATGAATAAACACTTCTATTCCGTAAAGAATATTTCCATTAGGATTGTGGGTCGAAAAAGTCTCGTCACCCGTTACTTTAGCATAAGTATGATCGTTTTTTACCATATCGTAATCGACGATAATAGAAAGAGCACAACCTACGATCTTTTCATCGACAACCGTTACAAATTGTCCTTCGGGAAAAATATCGATCAGTTTTTCTATCTGCTTATGAGTCCAGAATACGTCCGACCCGTCATTATATACTCTTTTGAACGATTGCGAAAGCTGAGTATAATCGGTTATCTGAAGATTTCTTATTTCTACTTTGTTGATTTTATGCGATGGTTCCATAACAGGACAGATTTAAAAAACAATATGCAAAGATACGACACATCCCTAAAATATACTTTGCCGTGTGTTTCTTTTTCGTTATAAAACCTAAATATTCACGGTTTTGTTATAACTTTGCAACTTAGGCTAATTTTAAACTGAACCCGGAATGAACCTGCACAAATACTCAGATACCATTACTTCTACGGTAACAAAACTGTCGGAGTACGAGTCGTTTAAGTTATTATGCCACCAGCATCACGACGGAGAACCCTATCCTTCTGAAAAAGTATTGCACGAAATCATCGAACTGTGCCGGGCCATACTCTTTCCGGGCTATTACGGCCATTCCAACGTAAACCGCCGTACCATAACTTATTATCTGGGAGTAAATACCGAAAAGTTGTTCGAATTACTTTCTGAACAGATTCTCGCAGGCTTATGTTTTGCCTGCGACCGAAGCAAATATGTAAGCCTCGAAGGAATGCGCGAAAAATCGGTAGAAAAAACCGCTGAATTTATCGCCTATCTTCCCGAACTGAGAAAAATACTGACAACCGATGTAATTGCCGCTTATAACGGGGACCCCGCTGCCGAAAGTTACGGAGAAGTTATTTTCTGCTATCCTGCTATACGGGCTATCAGCAACCACCGTATCGCTCATGAGTTGCTCAAACTCGGGGTACCTCTCATCCCCCGAATGATTTCCGAAATGGCACATTCCGAAACCGGAATCGATATTCATCCGGCCGCAACTATAGGCAACTATTTCACGATAGATCACGGAACGGGTGTCGTGATCGGAGCAACAGCGATTATCGGCAACAATGTTAAAATATACCAAGGTGTAACCCTTGGTGCCAGAAGTTTTCCACTCGATGCCGAAGGAAACCCGATTAAAGGAATACCCCGCCATCCCATCATCGAAGACAATGTCATAATTTATTCGAATGCGACTATACTCGGGCGTATCGTTATAGGCGAAGGTGCAATAATCGGCGGTAACATTTGGGTCACCGAGAATGTAGAACCGGGAGACAAAGTAATGCAGACCCGCTCGAGACAAACCGAAAAAAATAAATAATCAATTAACAGATACATAATACGATATCAGGGTGAAAAACGAAAAATTTGAAATTATCGCTAAAACTTTTCAGGGGCTGGAAGATGTATTGGCCGAAGAGATTACTCGATTAGGTGGTGAGAACGTCGAAATAGGGCGTCGTATGGTATCTTTCTCGGGTAATCAGGAACTGCTGTATAAAGCGAACTTATATCTGAGAACAGCTTTGCGCATTCTGAAACCGATTTATAAATTCACCGCAAACAATACCGACGAAGTTTACGAAAAAATTAAACAATTCGACTGGGAGAAGTATCTCTCAATCGGTAAAACCTTTTCTATCGATTCGGTGGTTTATTCCGAGGAATTTAAACATTCAAAATTTGTTACCTACCGTACAAAAGACGCAATCGTAGACTATTTTACCGAAAAAAACGGAGACCGTCCTTCGGTACGCATCAACAATGCCGATCTTATACTCAATCTGCATATATCACAACATAACTGTACGCTTTCACTCGACAGTTCGGGCGAATCGTTACACAAACGGGGATATCGAGTGGAACAAACCGAAGCGCCTATCAATGAAGTTCTGGCTGCGGGAATGATACTCAAAACAGGATGGAAGGGAGATAAAAACTTTATCGATCCTATGTGTGGCTCGGGTACACTACTAATCGAAGCCGCACTTATAGCAACCAATACTCCCCCGGGTATTTACCGAAAAGATTTTGCGTTCGAAAAATGGAATGATTACGACGAGGAGCTTTTCGATAAAATTTACAACGATGATTCGAACGAAAAAAATTTCGAATATAAAATATATGGCTCGGACATTTCTCCAAAAGCCATCTCTATTGCCGAGCGTAATATAAAAAGCGCCGGGATGACAAAATATATCGATCTTAAAGTAACGCCATTCCAGCGTTACGAAGAAGCTCCCGAAAATGCAATATTAGTAACTAATCCTCCTTATGGTGAGCGTATCTCCACACAAGACCTTTTAGGATTGTACGAAATGATCGGTTCACAATTGAAGCACGTATTCAGAGGTTACGACGCATGGATCATCAGTTATCGTGACGAATGTTTCGAAAAAATAGGTCTGAAACCGGCTATTAAAATAGAACTTATGAACGGAGCCCTCGAATGCCAGTACAGAAAATATGAAATATTCGAAGGAAAATACAAAGATTTCAAACGTGATACCGGAGGATTCAGAGAAAACCGTTCAGAAGAATTCACCCCTGGAACTATACGTAAAAGAGAAAGCCGTTCAGACTCACGAAATACGTTCTCAAAACCTTCGGAAGAAAAAAGAAAATATACTCCGAAAGAGAACAAAGAACGGCAATCGGCCGGTCAAGATACGGAAACAGGAGAGAATCGCCGTCCCGAAATTCTTCACGGAGAAGAGGCCATAGAAAAATTCGTACGTTTCAGACTTCCATCGATAGAAGACCCCGAAGTAGATAACCGTCCAGGATGGAAAAAATTACGAGATAAAAATCTCGAACGCGTGAGAAAAGATCGAGAAAAAGAAGAAAAAAACAACATGTTTCGTCAGACTCCTTCTGGTCTAACAGATAAAAAAGCAGGCAGATCCGATCGAAAACCATACGAAAACAGAAACAACAAACCATCGGGAAAACGGGAAAACAACTTTTCGCGAAATAAAGATAACAAACCATTCGGAAAACGCGACGGAAAATCTCCTTACCGAAAAAACAACGATAAAAACAATAAAACTGACAATTAACTTGTTTATATCCAATCAATGAAACGCATTTTTTATTTCATTATCATTCTCATAAATACCGTTATACCGTTAATGGCACAGGATAAAACCTTTACGCTCGACGACCTTATTCCGGGCGGAAAAAATTATGCCAAATTTTCACCATCTTCTAAAGAATTGAAACAACTGCGTTTTATAGGCGATCATTATCTGTTTGTACAAAACGACACTCTGTACAAAATAAATCCTGCCCATAAAAAACATGTCTGGGTAACGAAAACCGACCTGCAAGAGGCTCTCGAAAATACCGAAACAAACAGCAAAAAATTAAAACGATTACCCTTTATAACCGTCGCATCGGTCGATAAAAACACATTTATCCGTTTCGATCACGATAGCCATTCGTTTGTTTATTCTCCCGATCAGAAAAAAATCGTTTATTCATACCGATTCGAAAAAGGAGATACCAACAAAGATATCAACCCGAAACTGAACAGTTATGCAGTCACCAACGGATCGGGCCTCTATCTTATCGAAGCAGATGGAAATCGTACCTGTATCGCAAAAGAAAATAAACCGGATATACTGTTCGGATCGGAAAGAGTTTACCGGAATGAATTCGGCCTTAAAAAAGGAACTTACTGGTCACCTCAGGGAAACGCATTAGCTTTTTACCGTATGGATGAAAGCATGGTAGGAAACTATCCGCTCGTCGATATTTCGGCACGGGAGGGAAAACTCATCAATATAAAATACCCCATGGTCGGAATGAAAAGCCATCAAACCACGATCGGGGTATACAGACCTGCGGATAAAAGCATGGTTTTCTTAAAAACGGGAGCTCCCAAAGACCGATATCTTACCAATATAAGCTGGTCTCCCGACGAAAAAGAAATATACCTTCAGGAAGTAAATCGCGGGCAAGACACCTGTTCTCTCGTCGTTTACAGCAGCGAAACAGGGAAACGATTGCGAACCCTGTTTACCGACAGCAGCAAAAAATATACAGAACCCGAACACCCGATTCTTTTCATACCGGGTAAAAGTGACCGGTTCATCTTGCTTTCGCGTCGAAACGGTTACAGGCACATGTATCTATACGATACTACGGGAAAACTCATAAAACAGCTTACGACAGGACCGTGGGAAGTTTTAAATGCCGAAATCGATAAAAAAGGAGAGAATATTTATTTTACAGCAACCGAAAAATCGCCACTCGAAGTACATTATTACAAACTGAACTTTAAAAACGGAAAATACAACCGGCTTACACAGGAAAATGGCGTACACTCGGCAATCGTCAGCGAATCAGGCCGCTATCTTATCGATAACTATTCTAATCATTCTACCCCTCGCATACAGCGGTTCTATGACCTGAAATCGGGGAAAAATAATACGCTTTACCAAGCGGCCGATCCTTATAAAGGATACGGATTTCCCGAAATTACCTGTGGCACCATCAAAGCAGACGACGACTCAACCGACCTTTATTACCGGCTTATAAAACCGGTAGGATTCGATCCTCAAAAAAAATATCCGACTGTAATTTATGTTTACGGAGGCCCTCATGCCCAAATGATACATGATACCTGGATGTGGGATGTTCGGGGATGGGATATATATATGGCCCAAAACGGGTATATCGTTTTTAGCGTAGACGGACGTGGTTCGAATAACCGAGGCCTTGAATTCGAAAGCGCACCTCACCGTCGTTTAGGAGAAATTGAAGGAAAAGATCAGATGAGAGGAGTGGCTTTTCTGAAATCACTGCCGTATGTCGATCAAGAGCGTATGGGAGTCCATGGCTGGAGTTTCGGTGGATTTATGACTACCTACCTGATGACACACTATCCCGAAACATTCAAAGTAGGGGTGGCTGGAGGACCGGTAATCGATTGGAAATACTACGAAGTAATGTATGGTGAACGGTATATGGGAACTCCGCAAAATAATCCCGAAGGATACGAAAAATCGAATCTAAATAATTATGCCGGTAACCTAAAGGGTCATTTATTACTTATACACGGTGATCAGGACCCGGTCGTCGTAATGCAACACAGCCTCAGCTTCCTCGATCATTGCGTTAAAGCCCGCACATATCCCGATTATTTTGTTTATCCGGGACACGAACATAATGTTATCGGGCTCGACAGGGTACATCTGCATGAAAAAATCACCCGATACTTCAACGATTATCTAAAATAATAATAAAACACAATACGACCGACATGAATATTTTACTTTTAGGATCTGGCGGCAGAGAAAATGCACTGGCCTGGAAAATAAGGCAAAGTAATAAAACCGAGCGATTATTTATTGCACCCGGTAATGCGGGTACAACTTCCTGCGGAACGAACGTACCCATTAGCGTAACCGATTTCGACGCAATCGGCAAGTTTGCTCTCGAAAAAAATATCGGGATGGTTATCGTGGGACCGGAAGATCCTCTGGTAAAAGGGATCTATGATTATTTTAAAAAAGACGAAAAACTGAAAAATATCCCAGTGATCGGACCCTCACAATCGGGAGCCCGGCTCGAAGGCAGTAAAGATTTTGCCAAAGCTTTTATGATGAGGCACGGTATCCCCACAGCCAAATATAAGAGCTTTACAGCTGGTGAGATTGAAGAAGCCTACCGCTTCCTCGAATTACTCGAACCTCCTTATGTTCTGAAAGCCGATGGCTTAGCAGCCGGAAAAGGCGTATTAATTATCGATAACCTCGAAGAAGCTCGAAAAGAACTGAAGGAAATGCTCGACGGAATGTTCGGCGAGGCCAGCCGTACTGTTGTTATCGAAGAATTCCTTTCCGGCATCGAATGTTCGGTATTTGTCCTTACCGACGGCAATTCATATAAAATACTCCCCGAAGCAAAAGATTATAAACGGATAGGAGAGGGGGATACCGGTCCCAACACCGGCGGTATGGGAGCCGTCTCTCCGGTACCTTTTGCCGACAGGAAATTTATGCAAAAAGTAGAAGAACGTATTGTAAAACCGACAATAGAAGGCCTTAAGGCGGAAGGTATCGATTATAAAGGATTTATCTTTCTTGGATTGATAAAAGTAAACGGTGAACCGATGGTTATCGAGTACAATGTACGTATGGGTGATCCAGAAACCGAAGTCGTAATGTTACGTATCGCCTCCGATTTTGTAGATTTACTCGAAGGCGTCGCAAAGGAAGATCTCGACCAACGCAATCTCAAAATCGATCCCCGAGCCGCTGTTACCGTCATGCTTGTTTCAGGGGGATATCCCGGCTCATATGAAAAAGGGAAAGTGATTACCGGAACTGATCTTGTCAAAAACAGTCTCCTTTTTCATGCGGGTACAGATTTAAAAGAAAGCGGACTTGTAACAAACGGCGGACGGGTAATCGCAGTCAGTTCCTACGGAAAAAATAAAGAAGAAGCCCTTGCTTTTTCGTTCGAGAATGCAGGAAAGATCGCATTCGAAGGCAAATATTTCCGTTCGGATATCGGAAAAGATTTATAGTAAACTACAGCCCCGGAATAACTTGTTTCGGAGCTACTGAATAATATATTGAGTAATTTGAAAGAAAATTATCTGAAAAACCTCTCCGACAATACAGGATTACTAACCCTGTGCATTGTATTGTTTGCCGCAGCCGTAACTGCGGCATGTCTCGTATTTCCGGTAGAAACACAGATTACCAATTTTAGTCTGGTAATGCCGGAACGCAATGCATGGCGACTTACCCCATTTGCCCGCGTACTCATCAACAATGCGATCATATTTACATGCTCGCTTTTAATGATCAGGTTATGCAATAAATTTTCACTCATCCGAAACCGGACGATTTTCCCGGCTTTATTCTTCCTTCTTTTCGAGGGAAGCAACCCGGGCCTTACAACCGAGTTGAACACCGGAAACCTGTTGGTTTTTATTTTTATTCTGTCATTATTCGTTTTATATTCTTCTTATCAATATCCCGAACCTCAGAAATTTGCATTCGGCATTTCACTTATGACAAGCGTAGGAGCCTTATTGTGGCCGCCGTATCTCTTTTTCCTTCCGGTTTTCTGGATAGGGACTTTTCTGATGCGAGCCTTTACTTTTAAGTCTTTCCTCGCCTCGCTTATGGGAATTGTTACAACGATATGGGTCATCTTTTGTTTACATTGGATTACCGAGCTCAAACTATATCCGCAAAATGTATGGGATATGATTTCCGGTATCGATATTGTCAAACCGGATCGACTGGACATTATACAAACCCTATGGCTCGTTTTTACAGCCCTTATCGGCATTTTAACGATTATAGGCAACCTATATCGCCATTATAATGACAAAACGCGCGTACGGGCTTCTAACGGTTTTATAAACGTAGTTCTTATTTGCTCTTTGGCTGCGGCAGCCCTGCATTTCTCAGAAGCAGATACCTACATGCCTATACTCAATGCCTGCATCGCATTGCAATGCGCACACTATTTCACCCATTCGAAAACCCGTATATCGATTATTTTGTTTTATATCGTGATCTTCCTCTACTTAATCCTTTTCATATGGAGTTTATTTCAGCACTCAGCGAGTGGGGCTATATAGGTCTTTTTCTGGCGGCATTTCTCGCCGGTAGCATTCTACCGTTCAGTTCAGAAGTTGTACTGGGACTTTTGCTGGCGGCAGGTTACCCTCCCTGGGCCTGTCTTATCACCGCTACGGCCGGTAACTGGCTGGGAGGAGTTACCTGTTATTATGTCGGACGATTGGGACGTATCGACTGGATAGAGAAATATTTTAAAGTAAAACGGTCGAGTCTCGATAAAGCCCAAAAGTTTCTTCAGGGAAAAGGCGCTTTAATGGCCTTTTTCGTATTTCTTCCGTTCGGCGGAGATCTTATTATTCTTAGTTTGGGGCTAATGCGGGCTAACGTCCTGATTGTAAACTTATCGATGCTCGCAGGCAAATTTCTCCGGTATTACGTTGTCATGGTAGGCGTCGGTTATTTCTCATCGTTATTCTGATTGTATTCTCCTGAAATCAAGTATTTTTTAAAATAGCAAATACAAACCGATAGTCACACTACAAGTCGGACAAGAAAAATAGGCGTTGGATAGGAGGGCAGCCTTAACATTAAACATAAATAGTCCCTGTTAACTATTCCGTAATTCACTCTCGCATACGTCAATTCACTTAATTAATCTATTTATTCTCCTATAAATTTAATATTACTCGAATGAATATCTCGATGATTATTATAAAAAACAATCGCTTCTTTATCAGGCTGTTCGACTCCCTGTTTAAACACATGAATTTGTGTTTTTTCAAACTTCAACTCCCGGTCTCCGACACGCAGAAAAATATCGAACCGGTTGTTGTTTTTGCTCACATAAATCACAAATTCACCGTTCTGCCCCCGATCCTTTCCGTAGGCTTTGTCGAAAAATTCGAGTACTTCATCTTCATTAAAATAAAAATGCCCTGTGTATTTGACATCTCCAACATACCACTTAAAGGCAAGGCTCTTAATTCTTGCCAATGAATTTATAGGAATTCCGTCCCGACTTTTTATAATCTCACCATTTGCATAACTTGAACCATAATCGGGATCGAGTTTCGTCTCATTATTTTCAAACTTAATCTTTATTTTGTAGTTGAATTTTTCCAAATACCTGTCCCATAGCTTATAGGGAATGCCATGCTCTTTTATATAGGCAAGCATCGGCTGGTATTCTTCGTATTTTAAAGTTCTGTCAAAATGTTCTTTCATTGTTTTATAATTCGTCACATAAGGAAAGTTCAACTCTTCGAGCGTGATATCTTTCAACTCGTCACATTGGAAGGAGTCTACATACACGCGGCGTCCGGGACCGGTTATATGTAATAAGGCTTTGCCACCGGGGATAAAGGTTACACAAAAGGTGGTGTAGGTATAATGCTTTTGTTCAGTCTTACCTTGCCACTTTTTAAAAACTTCATATCCTTGAACAAACAACCGCCGATATCTCTCCTTTTGTGCGTCGGTAAATGTAAAATCGCCTCCATAAACTTTACGTTCGGCTCTAGACAGCCATATTGTCTTAAATCCATTAGGCATAGCCATTTGTGCGTCGAAGTCATTAAGGGCTGCATTGCTCGACCCATTAGCGATGCCTCGGCGCAGCTCCGAGTAAATGACAGGATAAGGGGAGTTATCTACGCCGACATAGAAAATTACATATCTCGATTCAACGGGGAATAGTTTGGGTGCACTTGCCGCCGGTCCCCAGGAATAACCATTTGCCATTTCCTTATTTTTTTTGTTATTATTCGCTTGTCCTCCGCAATATTGAAAATTTATTCCCAACAGCGACAATAGTGCATATATCATAATTATCCTCATAGTTATAATTTTTGTCGATACCGATAACTCGAATTGTCATTTAGCAGTCCGATACCTCATATAATATCTGTATAATCGCTCAGATTTATTCTCCAACAAATTTAAAATCTCTTGAATGGATCTGTTGATGATTGTTGTAAAAAACAGGGTCGTCTTTATCCGTCCTGCCTGGCCATTTTCTAAACACATGTATTTGTGTCTTTTCAAACTTCAACTCCCGGTCTCCGACACGCAGAAAGATATCGAACCGGTTGTTGTATTTACTGACTTTTATCAGGAATTCACCCCGAATATTTGGATTGGAGTTATTGCCGAATACCTCTGGGTAATTATGTATGACCTCATCCTCGTTAAAAAAGAAATGCCCTGTATAAACTGTATCGGCAACACTCCATGCCATTATCAGATATCTAAGCCGTGACATGGGATAACTTTTTACATCGTCGAGGCTCCCGAACATTTCTCCATTTGAACAATAATAACCGTAATCCGGATCTAATTCCGCCTGATCGTTCTCAAACTCAATTTTGATATCATACGGAAATCTCTCCGCGTAAATATCCCATAATCCTTTAGGAATGCCATTTTTGGATAAATTTTCAACCGCTTTTGGGTAATCAGACAAGCGGCCCTTGCAAAAGTCTTCTATCGTTTTATGGCGGGTTTCTACAAAATCACTTAGTTTTACCGAGACCTCTTCTGCTTGCAGCGTATAATCCAAACGGACATAACGATGAGGACCATCAAGGTATAGCCATATTTTTCCTCCCGGCAAAAGTGTGATGACGAGGTTGTTGTACCTAAACCGTTGCTGTTCACTAACACCATAGTATCCCTCGCGAAACAACTCCAACATTCGAGTTTGTAATTCCTCCGGAAACCGAATATTTGCTTTATAGAATTTCTTCTCGGTGTAAGAAACCCATAAAATATCAAGACTATTAGGTACAGGCAACCCCTGTTCTATGTCGAACGCGTTTAAATCGACCCCACCGGCTCCGCTTCTTCCTATACCCAACCTGGGAAACTGATCCAGGACTGGAATACTTTTTCCTTTAACCCCAAAACCTACATTGCAATGGTGAAGTTCTGCCGGATAATTGTAAGGTGTACTAACAGACGGACTCCACGAAAAAATCGTTCTCATCTCTTTTTTGTTTTTACCACCACACGATTGAAAATTCAACCCCAAAAGCGACAATAGTGCATATATCATAATTATTTTCATTGTAATAATCTTTATCGATACCGGTAACCCGGATTGTCTTTTGATAGCCCGAAACTACAAATACCATCTATATAATCGCTCATGGCTTATTCTCCTAAAAACAAGTCATGGTTACCCTCGTAGTTTTTGTAAATCAACTCAGCGTCTTCAGGCTTCCCTTTGGGTTCCTTAAAAACCCGAATCTGAGTCTTTTTAAATTTATGCTCACGTCCAGCAACGGTCAGCGAGATGTCGAAAAGATTATTGTACTTACTCACCCAAATTTTGAGTTCTCCCTTTTGTTCGGGATTATCTTTAAAAGCTTTGTCGAAAACGTCCAACACCTCCTGCTCGTTGAAATAAAACCATGCAGAATAAAGGTATTCGCCGACAGTCCAATCATTAGTAATAACACGCACCCTGGCGGCAGGAGTAATCGGCATACCCAGAGAATATAACGGAGCTATGATCCCTTGTTCGCCATTGGTAAAATCATAGCCCGAACCTTCATATACGCTCTGCTTGTTCTCGAACTCAAATTTTACATCATAGTTAAACCGCTCGAAATACCGGTCCCATAACCCGTATGGCACTCCGTTGGCATGATAATTGGCGATCCATTTTACATCTAAATGGCTAAGCATTTTATCATAATATTCATCCCAATTCTTATACGCGAAGTATCCGTCCGGCATAAAATCTTTCATTTCTACGGTTGTTTCTTTACCCTGATACTCTGCCAAAATAACACCTTTTTGATAGCCTGTCACGTAGACAACGATGCGTCCCCCCGGAAGGAAACAGGCATTGACCCATTTGTAGTTCTCTTTCTCTCCCTTGAAATTTATATAACCCTCCTCGAAAAACCGGGTTATTTGTTCCATCGGGAAATCGACCTCCGCCTTATAAAATTTCTTATCTACCTGCGACAGCCAGATCACATCCAATCCGGTGGGAAGCGGAAACGTCCCTTCCAAACCATATGTCGCACCAATATTCCCCAAACCTGTGTTGTTGGAACCACCACTGCCAACGCACTGTTTTCCCCACAACGCATATAGGCAACATGAATATCTACCGGGAAAAGAATAGGGACGTTGGAGGTAGGCTCCCATTTATATTTTTTCAAACTCATAAATTTTATTTTATTATATCCCCAAAACGCGATATACAAAACAACCGCAAGGGCCATTGCTATTTTCACTGCCAGAATCATTTTACTTCGTTTCATTGCCGTTTAGCATTTTATTGTTTATTGCCGGACATTCTGCCAAATCTCCCAGAGCAGATAAGCCTGAGTATACAAGCGAATATTTTATAGAAGTTTAAAACCGGTATTCCCCCATACATATTACCGATTTCAACCCGCCCAATTGGCCCGGTCGAGATTACGGTAACCGATCGCTTCGGTGATATGATTCACCGAGACCGATTCACTTCCGTCGAGATCGGCGATCGTACGGGCGACTTTCAGAATGCGGTCATAAGCCCGGGCCGAGAGGCAAAAGCGGTCCATCGCCATTTTCAAGCGTTCTTTTCCGGCGGCGTCGGGTACAGCGTACCGCCCCAGTAATTTGGTATTCATCTGGGCATTACAATATACGCCGGGGACATCGGCAAAACGCTCTTCCTGTAATCTTCGGGCTTTTATCACCCGTTCCCTTATTTTGGCACTCGGCTCGGAAGGTCGTATATCCGATATTTTTTCGAAGGGAACCGGCACGATCTCGACTTGTATATCGATACGGTCGAGCAAGGGACCCGATATGCGATTGAGATATTTCTGCACGGCTCCCGGTGAACAAATACATTCTTTATCGGGATGATTATAATAGCCGCACGGACAGGGATTCATCGAAGCTACCAACATGAGGCCGGCGGGATATTCGATAGAATACTTAATGCGGGAGATCGTAATTTTACGGTCTTCGAGGGGCTGTCGCATTACCTCGAGTACTTGTCGCGAAAATTCGGGTAACTCGTCGAGAAAAAGTACGCCGTTATGCGCCAGGGATATTTCTCCCGGTTGCGGAAAAGTACCACCCCCCACTAAAGCTACCCCCGATATCGTGTGATGCGGCGAGCGGAACGGGCGCTGACTCAACAGCGAAGCCCCTCTTCCCATTTTACCGGCAACCGAATGTATTTTAGTCGTTTCCAATGCCTCCTGTAACGTTAAGGGTGGAAGAATGGAGGGAATACGTTTAGCCATCATCGATTTTCCGGCTCCGGGGGGCCCTATCATAATCAGGTTATGTCCGCCTGCGGCGGCTACTTCAAAGGCCCGCTTTACATTTTCCTGCCCTTTTACATCCTCAAAATCGAGTTCGAAATTTTCTTGTCTGTCATAAAATTCAGCTCTTGTGTCGATTATCATGGGCGACAACTCGATTTCACCGTTAAAAAAACCGATCACTTCCCGTATATTGTCGACACCATATACATCGATATTATTCACTACAGCAGCTTCTCTTACGTTCGCTTTAGGTACTATAAGCCCTTTAAAACCGTCTTCCCGGGCTTTTATGGCGATAGGTAATACCCCCTTTACCGGCAATATCGTCCCATCGAGCGATAACTCGCCCATCATCATGTAATCAGATAACATCGCATGGGACACCGTTTCGGCAGAAGCTAATATGCCTATGGCGAGAGGCAGATCATAGGCGGCCCCTTCTTTACGAATATCAGCGGGCGCCATATTCACCACAATTTGTTTTCTCGGGAATTTATATCCGTTGTGTTGTACAGCCGAAACGATGCGTTCGTGACTTTCCTTTACGGCGGTATCGGGTAAACCCACCATAAAAAAACGAATACCGTTCGTACAATTCACTTCGATGGTCACCGTAATCGCGTCGATACCTTGTACGGCGGCTCCATAAACTTTTACCAGCATGATTAATCAAATAAAAAATTATAAAAAAACCGGGGCTATTTATTCTTTTCCTTTTTTTCGGTATCGGCTAACATCTTCAGGATGTAATCCTCGAGTTCTTTGCCATACAGATTACGTGCTACTATCGTTCCGGTTTTATCAAGAACCAATGTGTAAGGAATCCGGGTGATTCCGATTTGTTTCACCCATCGATCGTTCCAGCCTTCAGGAATACGCAGATGCCGCCAGTTCAAACTATCGGCTTTAATCTGCCGTTTCCATCCGATCGAATCGGGATCGAGGGAAAAAGATACCATATTTAATTTTTTCTTATCGGTCTTCCGGAAAATATCCCGCTGAGACAATATTTCGTGAATACTGGCATTATCATCCGCCGTCCAGCAAGTAACCAAGGTGGGCTTACCGATAAATGAAGAGGTATATAACATACTGTCTTTATCACTTTTAAAAGCAAAATAAGGCAAACGTTTACCAATCTCGGTTTTCTTTACATTTTCAAGAAACAACTCTACCAGAGCCTGTATATTAGTGGGTTTCCCATCCGGATCGATACTTTTAAACAGAGAATCGCATCTTTTAAAATTCACATCATCGAGCAAGTATTCATAAATGAGCAAAGCCGATACCGGAGAAGAGGTATTCTCGGTAACATATTTTTTTACAGGGTAATATAACGAATCCCGCAGTCGTGTAATATCCGAATAATAAGCAGACAAATCTTTGTCTAGAGCGTATTTTTTCTCAACTTCGGTTATGCGTCCTAACACAACTGAATTTTCGTTTCTGAATTTTCCCAGTTCTTCATTGGTATTGCTTCCCGAAATTTTTATTTCTCCGGGAACTTCTACATCACCGGTAATCTTTACACGATCACCGTTTTGTAAATAAAGGCGTAACAAAAGAGTACGATCGGGGTTGAGGATATTTACCCGGGTAAGCGCTTCGGACGATCCTTTAAACTGGAAAAAATTATTTACCGGACGTATGGTATCTAAAGTCATTCCGGCCCTGAACCGGTCGTGTATTACGTATAACGGCTGATCCGACAAGTTAGAGAGTTCAGCTTCCACAACATATTCATTCTTATCGGAACAGGATAAAAACAGACCAGAAAATATCAGTAATACGACAGCGAATAGGGTTCGCATATTTTTCGGTATTAAGTTATATCCGCAAATTTACTTTTTTTGTACCGAGCCACAAAATAAATCCGCCCAAAGCATTCGTGCCGGACGGATTTATTTACCATATCATTTATACGATTACAAGCCGAAAGCTTTTTTTATCGTATCTACATAATCGAGTTTTTCCCACGTAAACAATTCGACTTCGCGCTGTATGGGTTGGGGAATATATTTCGATGAAAACGTTTTTACAACGATCTGCGGTTTACGGCCCATGTGTCCGTAAGCCGCCGTTTCTTCATAAATCGGATTCCGTAATTTCAATCTTTCCTCGATAGCTTTAGGACGAAGATCGAAAATTTTATCGATCATGCCGGCGATTTGTACATCGCTCATCTCAACTTTCGATTTACCGTATGTATTTACATAAACGCTTACCGGTTTTGCCACGCCGATGGCATAGGAAATCTGTACCAGCATTTCGTCAGCTACACCGGCCGCAACCATATTCTTCGCAATATGACGGGCGGCATAAGCCGCCGAGCGATCGACTTTCGAGGGATCTTTACCTGAAAACGCACCTCCGCCGTGTGCTCCTTTTCCTCCGTAAGTATCTAC
The DNA here is from genome assembly GCF_024330105.1 of Coprobacter tertius. Lineage (NCBI taxonomy): Bacteria > Pseudomonadati > Bacteroidota > Bacteroidia > Bacteroidales > Barnesiellaceae > Coprobacter > Coprobacter tertius. Next base: position 122,992 of record NZ_JANDHW010000001.1, on the reverse strand, counting down.
GATAATCTTCCGGCCCGTAAGTCCGGTATCACCATGAGGACCTCCGATTACAAACTTACCGGTGGGGTTTACATGCAGAATCAGTTTATCATCGAAAAGAGCTTTTACTCGTTCGGGCAACTGGTTGATAACCCGGGGAATCAGTATATTTTTTACATCGTTGTAAATAACCTGCAACATTTCTTCATCGGCCTTAGCCTGTGAAGCAACCGTATTATCGGCCGGTGTAATAAAATCGTCATGTTGGGTAGATACGACAATCGTATGCACACGTACCGGAACATGATTTTCGTTATATTCGATCGTTACCTGCGATTTGGAGTCGGGCCTTAAATAAGTCATTTGCTTTCCTTCTCGGCGAATAGCAGCCAATTCGATCAGCAAAAGATGAGAAAGATCGAGCGAAATAGGCATATAATTATCGGTTTCGTTCGAAGCGTAACCGAACATCATACCCTGATCACCAGCTCCCTGATTCATTACATCTTCGCGTTCCACACCGCGGTTTATATCGGCCGATTGCTCGTGGATGGCAGAAAATACGCCACAAGAATCCCCGTCGAATTTGTACTCGCTACGCGTATAACCGATCCGGTTAATCACGCGCCGTGTAACTTCCATAAGATCTACATAAGCAGACGATTTAACCTCTCCCGCAAGAACAACCTGGCCGGTCGTCACGAGGGTTTCGCAAGCTACCTTCGAGTTCGGGTCATAAGCCAAAAACTCGTCTAGCAAAGCATCCGATATCTGATCGGCTACTTTATCGGGATGTCCTTCAGACACCGATTCAGAGGTGAATAAATAATTCATAATCTGTAATTTAATTGATAAATATAGATATATTTCACTGCATAAGAACATGCCGGGAAAAAATCGCCTCACTTAGGAAAGGTAAAATGCTTAGCTGGTGGTAATTCCGCCGAAAAACGGGTTAGTGACGCAGTTTTAGCATTTTTTTTCGTGGTTGCAAGCAGCCAAATCCTTCCACATTATGTTCTTTACGGCGCAAAGATAATAATTAGCCGCAATGAAAAACAAGTTTTTTAATTTATTTTTATATCACAGTCGATCTCCGATTTTTAAAACGACGACATAAAACAAAGTTATTTTTAGCCTTTATACACACTAAAAACACACCAAAAGAGAATAACGGAAATTCAATAAAAACAAACTGTAAAATAAATATCATTTTAACATTCTATCCAGTTTAAAAACATATCTTTGTAATTAAATCACACGGTCACACATCACACATGAACAAAATAACTTTTTTCATTAATGGGAGCGCCTGCATGTTTTTCACCCTGATGGCTATTTATTTCCTCAGGCAAAGAGGCGAAAGCAACCTGAAAGAAACTTTGGGGAAAGTCCTTGCGTTTTGGGCATTCCTATTCTGGAAAGATCTGCCCCTTATGACCGAAACATTCCATCGATCAGAATTTTTTAAAATACTGTTTATGTCTGTCGACATGTGGGCTGTCGTTTCTTGCGCTTTTTATGTAATAGAATTATTGCGTCCGCATTCTCTTTCATTAAAACGCATTCTTTTGCACATTATCCCTTACCTGTCGTTCACGCTTTTATACGCGATCACAGGCAATTACTTTGTTTTTATACTGAACGGTATTTGGGCTGCTGCTTACAGTGGCTTCATCATTTTTTATCTCAGCCGTGAAATACGCCTCTATAATCGAATGTTGCAAAATAACTACTCAAACCTTGAATATATTGATATAAAATGGCTGAGAACCGCCACAGGCCTACTATTTTGTTGTCTGTGTATTTGGCTCTATGCCTGTTACCGGGTCTCTTGGATCGGAGATGCCATATATTACTGTTCGGCCATATTGTTATGGGGAGTGATTTGCTATTACAGCGACAGACAAAAAGCTATCGATTTGCAGGAAGATACATACGCAAACTCTTCGGAAGAAATGCCCGAGAAAAACAGTTATACTTTTATCCCGCAACTAAAATACATGTTAGAAGAAAAATGCATTTTTCAAAATTCGGGCCTCACCATTATGGAACTGTCCAAAATGTTGGGAACCAACCGGACGTATCTTTCCGACTACCTGAATAATAACCTGAATACCAATTTTTATGATTTTATAAATTCTTATCGAATCGAGCACGCCGAGCGCATTTTATCCGATCCTTGTTTAAATCTCACGGTAGAAGAGATCGCCGAAAGATCGGGATTCAACTCCATATCCACTTTTCGCCGGGCTTTCGAAAAAAAGCACCATTGCACTCCGTTACAATACAAAAAACAATATCAAAACTTCCCCCAAAAAAGTCTTCAAACCGATTAACCAGTACAACCTATCAAAAAAACTGATTTTTTACCGAATGAAACTTTTATTTTACGATATGATCCTTTTTTAAATACATTAAAGTCTAATTTTGCAAATCCTCAAGAATATATAATTAATAATTTGATAAAATATTTTTATGAAAAAACATTGCTTGTACGCCTTAATCGGCATGCTTATTTTTTGGAATTGTAGCGATTCTCCGAACGACGAACCCGGAGGTGGAGAACCCGAAAAAGTATTTCTGAGCGTAACACCAGAAAGTGTATTTACTTTTAATGAAACTGACGACAGTAAAAACTACATTACCGTAAACTCCAATACTCCCTGGACGGCAACTCCCGATAACGAGGCACTATCACTCGACAAAGCAGAGGGTAGGGGAGCCGGCGAGGAAAAAATTAAAGTCCTCGATATGCCCAAGGGAGAATCGATTACACTTACCATTGCTACGATAGCAACACAGGAAAACCCCTCGATATCGAAAAATATAACGGTAAAACGAGAAGCTCCTGTCGATCCGCCCATTGTCGAAGGAGATATCGTTTATTTCAATAATTTCGATAAACAGGCAGCAACCAAAACCTATGGAGGCGGTTCATATTGGCCTTATCTCGACCAGTTCGAGGGTTGGAAAAATGCCGAAGGCTCAGGTTCGGGAAGCGAAACTTATTCGTTTTTCAATTTAAATGTACGCAGCGACTGGACCTCAGACTATTCTCCCGCCCCCTCTTACGCCGGAAAAGCATCGGGGATAAATAATATTTATTTCAGTAAAGCCGGTGGATATTTTACCATCGAAAATATTGTCCTTCCACAAGGAAAACAAGATTATGTTCTTTCTTTCGGTTTATCTGGGAACGACCAATTCAACAAAACCAACCTGGTCGTATCGCTGGGAGACGGAAGCCGGTGGATACCCATCGAATTTACCCGTGCAACGAATTCGGGAACCTGGGATTTAGCTAAATCGACATTCTCTTTCACCAAACCGATAGAGAATTTATACCTAAAATTCGAAGCTACAGCCGCTACGCAAATACGTATCGACGATATAAAATTTACCACCGGCAACCCGTCTGAAAATAAAATCGATCTCGGGAAGGTAAATTACCCATATCCCGAACTTCCGCTAACGACAACACCGTACGACTATTTGTATGTATATCATGCTGCTGATCTGGCCGGTACGACTGTACGTAATTATTCGATGTGTTTCGATAAAACAAAATACGCTGCCCTATGGGTAGCATATCCGCTGCATCAGTCTTACCGGGGTAGTTCGGGACGTACCGAAGCCTGGGCCGCCGACCCCTCCATCAGCGAATCGTGGCAAGCCGTACTGTGGGGAGAAGAATTTTCCCGGTATAAAGATTACACCCGCGGCCACCAAATACCGTCGGCCGACCGTACCGCCAACGATGCACTGAATGCACAAACGTTCTATGCCTCTAACATGACTCCGCAAAGCAGTAATTTCAACTCGGGCATATGGGGAACCCTCGAAGGAAAAGTAAGAAACAATATGTGCAACGATACTCTTTATGTCGTTACCGGTTGCTACTTCGGAAACGGTTACAAAACAACATTAGACGCCACGTCTTGGGGAAATGCCAGTGCATTGTCGAAAGAATGTCCAGTACCCACCCATTACTTTAAGATATTGCTCAGAACCCGTAGCGGAAATACCGGTAAACCGATCGCCGAATGTTCCGAGTCGGAATTGAAAGCAATCGGACTCTGGTTCGAACACGAAAAAGTTTATGATGAAAATCATAGTCTGGCAACCGACTGTAAATCGGTAAAAGAAATAGAAGAACTTACCGGATTTACCTTCTTCCCGACTGCACCGGCCAAAGTAAAAGAACAATGTACTCCTGCCGACTGGGTATTATAATCCCGTAAATTTTATACGATTACAAAATCGTCCTAAATAGTATTATAAATAAAGGAAGCGCCGCTTGCGCTTCCTTTATTTATAATACTATCATTTCAGAATTTACCCCAAGTATATGCGTAAAAGAAAATAATCGCAGTAACATAATCTTTCAAACTTTCCGCGAGAATTTTATCCACTTTATCCTTATATCTCCCAACCGTTTTAACCGAAATACCCATTTCCTCGGCTATTTCCCGATAATTTCTATCGTGTACGCGACTCATAATAAAAACCTTCCGGTATTCTACCGGTAACGCATTCAAAGTATCGTCAAATAATTTTTTCAACTCCGCAAGCAACAATAATTCATCACATTCGTTAACGGCCTCAGCGTTTTCTATTTCTTTTTCCAGGGCATATTCCCTTACAATCTTTTCATGTTGCAAATAATTAAGGCAAGAATTACGGGTCATTGTCATCAGATAATTTTTTACCGATGTACGAATATTAATTTTACTGCGGTTTTCCCACAGCATCACAAAAATTTCCTGTATAATATCTTCTACCACCTCGTCAGACTCGATATACCGTTTACCGAATACGCACAAAGCAGGGTAGAATGTTTCGAACAGCTGCCTGAAAGCTCGGTGACTGCTGTTCTCTAAAACGTCTTTCATTAATTCATCTATATGCATACGGTACGATTATTTTCCAAAGCGATAACTCTTTCTCCGATCGGTAATATGATGCCGGAGATTCCCCTTTCTATTTATCTAATCATCTGTCTTAAAAACAGACAAAACCAATATTTACGATTTATAAATGTATTAATACAGCTAAATAATATATTTATATCGAATTATACAATATTTTTTAATATTTTCTTTACATAAACATATACATATTACCATTTAAGACTCTGTTTATCAATAAAATTATCATTTATTCAACTTCAGTATATAAAATTATTCGCATAATTAGTTTTATATATAATATATATCGCTGTCCTTTTTTTCGTTTCCAATTGTCTATTATATATCTAAGGCATATAAAATGGACGAAACTAATAACATAGATAGAATTAAAGAAGCCGATGAACTCCTGAACTATTGCGAAGGAAAGCTCGACGCGAAAAAAGAACTCGAAATAGAATCACGCGCGGCCAGAGACGAATCTCTGGCAAACGATATCGAAAACCTCAGAAAACTACTCGATATCGACCAAAAAATCGCACATTATACCCGCATCGACGTAAAAAACGCATACCGTAAAGTAAATAAACGCATCAGAAAAAATAAAAAAATCGGTCTTACCGCCATCATATACCGTATCGCCGCCTTTATGGCACTTCCTTTACTATGTTCCTCTGCTCTAATGGGATATTTATTGCTGCAGCCGACTGAAGATGAAATGTCTTTTATCGAAATAAAATCGGCGCCCGGCACGATATACCATTGCACCCTCCCCGATAAATCAGAAGTATGGCTCAACTCAGAAAGCCGTCTCCGTTATCCGGCGCGCTTCGATCGAGAATGCCGCCGAGTAGAAATGGAAGGGGAAGCGTATTTTAAAGTAACCTCAAACAAACAACACCCTTTTTACGTTACGACCTCCGACCATATCGACGTAGAGGTGACCGGTACACGATTTAATGTAAATGCCTACGGCAATGAAGAAATGATTGAAATCACCCTCGAAAAAGGGAAAGTGAGCGTTATGTCGGGCGGTAACACCACACAAATGAAGCCGGGAGAATGCTATTATTATGACCGGTCTAATCGCGACGCGTTTATCAAAACCGTAAAGCCATACGAAAAAACAGCCTGGAAAGACGGAAAAACCATATTCCGGGATACTCCTTTACCCGAAGTTTTCCGGAGGCTTTCCCGTATATACAACGTCGATATCGAATTTATCAATAAATCGGGAAAAGATTACAATTACCGGGCGACTTTTACCCATGAAAACATCTACCAAATTCTCGACTACCTGAAAATGACCGCTCCGCTTGAATGGGAACAGATATATATACAAGGCAGCGACGAACATCCGTCTAACAAAAAAATCATTGTCAGAATGAACTGATCGCCGAAATAACCGAAACCGCAAAACTAATTCCAAACCATTTAATAAATCATTTACCATGAATAAAAAAACAAGAAAGGATATTCTATGTAAAGCATCCCGGCGCATAAAAATAGCCGTTTCTCTCTTAATCATTACCTTCTCGCAAGTTTACGCGAGTAACGGCTATTCCCAAATACGCCAATTCTCTATCAACGCCAGTAACGAAACCATCGGGCAGGTGATCGAGAAAATAGAAAAACAAACCGGTTATACCTTCCTGTATAACAACAAAATAACCGATATCGAACGGAAAGTAAACCTGAATGCCGATACCCGGAATATCGATGAGATACTACAGGAACTTTTTAAAAACACTTCGATTATATATACTATAAAAGATAATCAAATTATTTTAACCGATGCCAATGCCAAACTTCAAAACAAGGAGACAAAGCAAAATTCTCCCGATACCCCTGAAACTATCATTGTAAAGGGTACGATCATCGATGAAAAAGGCGAACCGGTTATCGGGGCAAACGTTTCACAAAAAGGAACGGGCAACGGAACGATTTCCGATTACGAAGGAAAATTCTCTATCCGCGTTCCCAAAGGAAGCACTATATCGGTATCTTATATAGGATATATCGCCCAAAACTTAAAAGCATCCGACGAAAATCTTAGCATCATACTAAAAGAAAATTCGCAAATGCTCGGCGAGGTCGTCGTTACCGCCATGGGAATCGAACGGAAATCGGAATCCCTTACCTATGCCACCCAAACCGTAGGCGGGAACGAACTTACCCGGGCTAAAGAAGCTAACCTTATCAATTCTCTGCAGGGGAAAAGCGCAGGCCTTGTAATTACGCCCAATACAGGAGGAGCCGGTAGCGCATCGAAGATTTTATTGCGTGGTAACGCTTCTATGCTCGGTAACAACAGCCCCCTTATCGTCATCGACGGTGTTCCTATGCTCAATAGCGTATCGAGCCAAATGGGAATGGGCGACGGCGAACTGCTCATCTCCGAAGGTTCGGGTGAAGGCGGCGACGGGCTATCGCAACTCAACCCCGACGATATCGAAAGTATCACCATCCTGAAAGGCGCCAACTCGGCCGCCCTGTACGGTAGCGCAGCCTCGAACGGGGTACTGATGATCACCACCAAGAAAGGGAAAGAAGGTTCCCTGCGCATCGATTTTTCTAGCAACACCACTTTTGAAACACCGCTTGTATTACCAAAGCTGCAAAATGTTTACGGCAGCGAGATAAAAGGTAATGAAGCCAACGGTTATACGATAGGGGCTACGAGTTGGGGCGGAAAACTCTCGGATATGACTGCCTCACAACTCGACCCGGCTAACTCGAGGCAACGGCTTACGAACAATGCCTATAATATCGCCGACTTTTTCAATACCGGTAGTACCTATAACAATACGATCTCTTTCAGTGGAGGTACTCAAAAGGTACAATCGTATTTCTCTTACGGGAATACGACTTCGATGGGTATTATTCCCACCAATAAATTTTACCGGCATAACATAACGTTACGCGAAAATTTTTCGTTTTTCAAGGATAAACTGAAAATTAACTTCTCGGCGAACTACATTAATCAGAAAGGAAAAAACCGTCCCCAAAGCGGTGTTATATTTTCGCCCCTATTCAATTTGTATACTGCGGCAAGGAATGCCGATATGAACTATTACCGCCAAAACTACGTCGATTATAACGGCAAATGGAATTCTTCGCCTTACGATGTAATCGTAAAAATTCCCAATCCCGATAATCCCAGCGACCAACTGACGATACTCAAACCCGGTTTCGTTTCGGAACTTTCCGATAACAAATACGGAAAACAGATATGGTATATGCAAGATGCCCCTACGATGAACAACCCCTGGTGGTTGCTGAACCGGGTGACGAACGAATCGATATCGAATCGCGTTTTCGGAAATATTTCGGCCGATTACCAGATCATCGATAACTTGAGTCTGCAGGCCCGTATTAAATACGATCGTAACAGTGGCTATTCGGAATCCAGACAATACGCCACCACCATGCTTCCTGAAGCCATGAACGATCGTGGCCGCTGGCTGTGGGGAACCTCGTTTACACAAGATTTCTACGGTGATTTTATGCTCAGTTACTATAAAGATATCAAAGACTTTCACCTGAATGTCAATGCCGGCGGCAGTATGATGAACTCTCGGTCAAACAGATGGTTTCTTACTCCGCCCGCATCGAGCGGAGCACCCTATCAGGAAGACAAATCGGTAAACCAGTTCAATCTCGGCGATATCTATATCAAAGGGGGTGGACCGAATGATGGGATTACTCAAGGCGGCCTCGAGGTCTCGGACTGGACACGAGCCATTTTCGCTACCGCTCAATTGAGTTATAAAGACAAGGCTACGATCGAGGGAAGCTACCGCGACGACTGGTACCGGGCTTTTACCCAATTCAGGAATATGAAAAAACATTATCCGTACTTCTCTTTCGGGGCGAACTCTATTCTGACCAACATTTGGGAAATGCCCCGATCGATAGATGAACTCAAAGTGCGCTTGTCCTATTCTGAAGTCGGGAACTCAATCCCCAACAGTTTGTTTCTCAGTTCGGCCAGCCGTAACCCGGCTACGGGCGCATACATCATGTCAGGTATCGAAGATTTCAAAAACCCCAAACCCGAAACGACGGTGTCGGTAGAAACAGGTTTCGACCTGAGTCTGTTCGGCAGAGCCTTAAATATAGAAGCTACCTATTATCACGCCCTTATGGAGAACCAGTTTATGTCTTATAAGGGACAAGGCGGAAAAACCGTATTTGTAAACGGCGGTAAAGTACTCAATCAGGGAATCGAACTTACCACGAGTTATATTCTCGCCCCCAATAATGATTTCTCGTGGAAGACCGGCGTAAATTTCTCATATAACACCAACGAAATACTTTCAACAGCTAAAAAAAGCGACGGGAAAGACTTGAAATATGAGGTATCTATGGGAAATTCTACCGGCTTGAAAGTTAAATTCCTTAAAGGCGGCTCTTACGGAGATTTATATGCGGTAGATTACATGCGCGACGAAACCACCGGAAAAATCATCATCAACCCGAGGAACGGGCGTCCTTTCGTGAAAAACGGACAATCAGACAAATATATGGGTAATATGAATGCCAAATATCATCTCGGCTGGAGCAATACATTCAACTACAAAGATTTCCAGTTCTATTTCCTTATCGACGGTAAAATCGGCGGAAAAGTAATTTCGCTCACCGAAGGTCGTCTCGATTATTTCGGAACTTCGCAGCGTACGGCCGACGCACGCCTGTTTGCCGAGCAAAACAACCTTGTCTGGGAGAATAAAGAGGGCGACAAATTTCCCGCTATGTACCTGCCCGACGGTCAGTTGACATCTATACAAGCGTATTACGAAACTATGGGACTGCTCGGTAACAATTACATTTATAACGGAACCAATTTCAGATTACGGGAAATATCGGTGGCTTACACATTCCGAGATGTTTTCGGCCGAAGTAAGCACCTTACCCTCAGCCTTAACGCACGTAACCTGTTTTTTATTTATAAAGATGCCCCCATCGATCCCGAAACATCGATGACCACACAAAACGCTCTCGGCAACGTAGATGTATTCAGCATGCCGACCACCCGTATGTTCGGCTTCGCTATAAAAGCTTCTTTCTAAACCTTATAAATCATAACCCATTATGAAAATAAAAAATAAAATCAATGTAATTCTTACCTCTCTGATACTGTCGGCTACCTCGGCTCTTACGTTCTCTTCTTGCGGCGATTCGCTGCTCGATACGTTAGGAGATAACGAAGAGGTTATTCAAGGAAATAAAGTCGCTACGATCGACCAGGCTGCCGGCATGTTTCTTTCGGCACAGCAATATATGCACGATCTGCGCGAACATAAATACCAGTACCAGTTCAACCTGCATATCGATAATTACAGCGGTTATCTCAGCCTGACGCAAAATTTCGACGGCAAACAGCCTTCGATATACGCCTATTTCCCGGATTTTGCAGGAGGACCCCAGACCAGTTTCTTCTGGACCTCTCAACAAGTTTTACCGATTATACGGGGAGCCAACGATCTCGATATCCGGGAACTGGGTGCTATCGCGAGCATCATCTATTCTTACTCGGCCCTCGAATTGTCCGATATTTACGGTCCTTTCCCTTGGTGGGATTACAAACAGGAGAAGCAAGACCCGCCGCTAACCTATTATCCCTTAGACCAGATATACGATTCGCTCTTCGTCGATCTTAAAGCTGCCGTAGATATTCTACAAGAATTTCCTTCTACCTCCGACGAACACCAAACGCAAATACAGAAGATACTTAACGGTTATGACAGAATTTGTGGAAAAGACATCGCCACCTGGATCGAGTTCGCTAATTCTATTCGACTGAGAATGGCCGTACGTATGAGTAACGTAAATCCCGAAAGAGCGAAACAAGAGGCCGCCGATGCTATCGCCGCCGGTGTACTCAGAGACCATAACGTAGCTTACGACGAAACGTTAGAAGGTAAAATACACCCCATGACCTATATCGCTACCAAATGGAACGATACCCGGCTGAACGCCTCGTTCGAAAATATGCTCAAACGGCTGAAGAGCCCGATGCTGGCCAAATGGTTCGACAAGAATAACAAAAACATCACCGACAAAGAGGGGAATGTCGTAATGGCAGAAGGAAGTAATTATATCGGTATCAGGGCTGGAATAGATATGCCACGGCGCGACGATACCAACCAGTTCCTCGGCTATTCGAGCCCGAGCAGTACCTACAGCTACCGCCCCGTTTCCCTATTTAAACTTTCGGAAGTCTTATTCCTGAAAGCCGAAGCGAAACTTCGCTGGAACGTCGGTACCGAAGTCGTTTCGTTCTTATATAAAAAAGGAATAGAACAATCGTTCAAAGACGAAGGCATAGGCATTTCTTCACAGGAATACAAAGATTATATCGATCTCGAAAGCGCCGATGCGACAATCGATTACGTAGATCCGCAAAATCCGAGAAACAATACTCCGGGTATTATTACGATAGGGGTAAAATGGAATAATGCGGATGATAACGAGACAAAACTGGAAAAAATCATTACCCAAAAATACATCGCCAACTTTCCCATGGGACTCGAAGCCTGGAACGACCTGCGCCGTACAGGTTACCCAAAAGTATTCCCGGTCGACGATATCGGCGACGGTTCGCTGGGTAACGGCAAACTCATACGCCGCATCCCTTGGGTAGCTACCGAAAGTTCTACAGCAGCCGACATCGAAAGTTTGGGTATTCCGGCACTCGGCGGCGGTAATTATCAAATGACCCGATTGTGGTGGGATACGGGAAATAACGGATTATAATCCGTTTTCCCGGTCTTCTCTTTACTCTGTCGCCAAGGGGGATTGCCTCCACTGGCGGTCTCAAAAGGACAAAAAGGCGACAAATGTAAAGAAATGGGGGAAAGAGATAACGATCACAGAATCACGAACTATTTATAAGTACAATCATTTACTGATACTAACCAATACACTATTTATTAATTAATAACTTTCGATCATGAAAAAAACGACACTCATTTCAGTCGCACTGGTTTGGTTATATGTTTTTTCGGCTTTCGGACAATCCTTGCCCACACACCCGAAATACATAAATGCTATCGAAGGCGATAAAGGTTTCGCCGATTACTTCGCCGCCTGGGAACCGGGTACGCCCCTTTCAGAAGACGAGAATTTTTATATCTCGAGGGTAAAACCCAAAGAAAGGTTTGTAAATACACAAACACAAGTAGACCCTACAATGACCCAAGATCGCAAATTCTGCTGGTGGGTACCTATAGGTTGTGCCGATAACTATTGGGGGCCGCTACCCCGCTACGTCTTCGACGGCGATAATTTCAGCCTGTGGTCCTACATCGATTCTCATGGCGGTTGGGCGATCAACTGGGTTCGCGTACCCGGCGGTTTCAGCGATGTTTGCCACAAAAACGGAGTACCCAACGGCTGTCTGCTGTTCTTCGACTCGGGAGCCGGAGCAGCTTCTGCACAACGGATCATAAATATGCTGAATGAAAAGGAAAACGGAAACTTCAAAAACGCCGAAAAACTGATTAAATTCATGAAATATTACGGAGTAGACGGTTTGGGCATCAACCCGGAATCTTACATCTCCGGAGCAAGCGATTTTCAGGATTTCCTGGCAGAATGCCATCGTATCGCACCCGAATTGGGTTGGCACTTTACCGTGTACTGGTATGGTACCATGTCGAACTCGGGAGGGGTGAATTTTGGTAGCACTTTCCCTAGCGGAAAAGAAAACTGGCTGTCGAAAAACGGACAGAATGTAACCGACATGTATATGCTCAATTACAACTGGGGCGGCTATCTTTCCGGATCGGCAAACGCCGCGACTCAATACGGACGCAGTACTTACGACATATACGCCGGTTTCGACATTCAGGGACGATGGATACATGACCAGAATACAGCATCGGGTAACCACGGATGGACCGAACTAACGACCACTCCGGCCTCGATCGTTTTCTGGGGAGCCCACCAAACCAATCAGGTATACGGAAACTCCGGCGAATTGGGTTCGAACGACAAAGCCGTGCAAAAGACTTACCAGATTAAACTCGAACAGGTATTCTGCGGCGGGTTGCGCAACGTCAAGAACCTGCCTCCCGTCAACGATAATGTAAATACGAGCAGCATCAACGCCATGAAGAAATTCCACGGGATCGCCAAATACCTTCCCGCAAGAAGTACTTTGCAAGAACTGCCTTTCGTCACTCGTTTCGGTTTAGGTAACGGAGAGGCTTTCCGCAGCGAAGGAAAAACGACTTTCAACCAGAAATGGTACAACATTTCTACCCAAGACATGCTGCCTACCTGGAGATGGTGGATTACCGACGACAACGGCAACGTTCCCGAAGACGCCATAGAATGTGAATTTACATTCGACGATTCCTGGTTTGCCGGATCGTGTCTGGCGATGCGAGGCGCCACGCAGAAATCGAACGTACGTCTGTTCAAAACAAACTTCGACGTGAAAAAAGGCGATATCGTATCACTGCGTTACAAAGTAAAAAACGGTACCGATCCTCACCTGAAATTATGCTGGTCTTTCGTCGGCAGCGAAAATACCATGCACTCGGCTGTTATACCGGCCGCCGCGAAAAGCGGAGAATGGACCGAATTTAAATCGAACGCCAACAAACTGCAAATGAACGGCAAGGTTGCTTGCATAGGGGTTACGGTAGAAAATACTTCTGCCGACTACGAGATTTTACTGGGAGAATTCTCGATTGTGAATAATAACAAGCAATGGAATCCCGTCGCACCGCAAATCACCCTTACCCGCATTCTCGACCGGAAATACAATAACATCGATTACAAAATAATTTTCAAAAGCCGCGACCAAGCCCCGAACGATCCCGCAACACCGATCTATAACGAAGACGTAGATACCTGGTATTTCGAAATTTGGAGCCAACCCGAAGGCGGTGAACCCACTTTATGTACCGCTACGACCTCCTGGGCCGCTTATGTGGTAGGCGCTCCGGCTTTGCCGAATGTATCCCGGTATCGCATAGGCGTATGTGCCGTAGCACCCGACGGTAAAACCAAAAGCGAAATCGTATGGAGTGAATATGAAGATCATCCGGCGGTAACACCGGTAGACGATCTCGAGATCGATAAAGTCATTATTAAAAAAGGCGAGGAATTTACCGTACGCTTTAAAGATATATTACATGAGGAAGCCTCATATTGGAGTATCAACGATCCTTTAACCGGCGACCCCGTACAAATGGTAGAAGGCGGTAATTCGATGACCACCTCTATCGACAAGGAAGGTTCGTTCGATGTGGTGGTATCGATGAACGACGGCAGCGAAATCACCGTACGCGGGTTCGTACAAATCTCTCCCGAAAGTACCGGGGCTTTGCCTATTATCGCGGATTTTACCGCCGACAAAACAACCCTCGACCGCGACGAAACGACGACCGTAAGCTATACCGCCGCCCGGCTGGGTGAAGGAAAGGTTTCTCGCGGGCTCGACTTGCACGACCCCACCATGTTCCGCCTTCCGTCGGAGGCCATTGGCTACGACCAACAGGATTATTCGGTAGCTCTATGGTTCAAGGCCGATAATTTCTCACACGACCGTTACGGTACCAACCTCATCAACAAGCGTACCACCGAAACTCCCTGGCCGAATAACAACTGGGGTGCCTTCTGGGTACACATCTGGCCGCAAGTAGGAAAAGGAGGCAATGTACACCCGGCCAACGAAATATCGTACACTACTTTCGGTAACACAGTTAATTTCGGCGGCCAACGGGTAAACCAACATGAAAATCCGAACGGAGACTGTATGAGCACAGGACACAGCGTGTCGCTGAATACCTGGAACCACCTGGCGATAACCTTAAAAGGGGGAACAACGCTAACCATGTACTTCAACGGTAAGAAAGTAGCCCAGGAAACCGGACGGGAGTTTGTTTCTTATTATAAAAACGGCGGCATATCTCCGATTTATTTCGGAGGTTCTAACCAGTACCATTCCGGTTTTAACGGAACGATCGACGAGGTACAGGTGTGGGACAAAGCCATGACCGACGACGAAGTACTCGACGCCATGAAGGGATACGACGGCAGGGAAGTCCCGGCTAACGTACGCGGTTATTACGATTTCGAAGCCGTAAATCCCGACAATACCTTTACAAATAAAGGACACGGCACCGGACTCGAAGGACGATACATTACCTTTATCGGAGGAGGTGGAGAAAGCACTTCGGGTACAATCGAAGAAACGCAGAAACCCAATATCGACGTATTAGGAAACCCAGCAATATCCGGTTCGCTCGATATCAAAACCACAGCCGAATTCGAAATGCCAGATGCCAGCGTCGTACAAGATGGCAGCACTGCTACCGCTTCTTATACGGCAAACGGTAATTACGATGTTACTCTCACACTCGAAAACATGTGGGGCAAAGATGTGAAGAAAAAAACCGAATATATCGTGGTAAGCGGTTATGACGGCATCGAAGACACCGAAGCGATAGAAAAATTGGGCGTTTATCCCAACCCGTTTACCGATGCGGTAAATATGAAATTCAGAGACGCCGGTACTTATAAAATGATTGTATTTGCCATCGACGGTACGCAGATCGACGAAAAATCGCTCGAAGTAACCGACGGCGAGATCGTACGCGTAGCGGTTAACGGCACGCCGGGTATGTATATCGTACGGGTATCGAAAGACGGCGTAAACGTACGTACGGTAAAAGTAAATAAACAATAAGATTTTGGCATTATAAATATTTTCTGATATAATACAAAATTTTAACTAAAAAGAAAAGAGGCATCCCAGCAGGTTTCATAACTTTGTAAAACCGGGGGATGCCCTTTTATATATCGATAAATAGCTATATAACAACAATATATTTTATAAATTAATCAATACCAATTTTTAAATAAGAGGATATCTATGAAAAAAAATCTTTTACCCGGAACACTGTTCGTCTTAATGATCTTATTGATCTCGTGCCAGCAAAAAAACACAAAAGACAATTATTCTATTATTCCGTTACCAAACCAAATGACTATCCGAAACGGCGCTTTCGAATTCGATAACCAAACTCGTTTTATTTATACTTCTCGTGTAGATTCGGTTTCGAAAAATGTAATCGATGATTTCGCCACCCAGCTAAAAAATGTTTCGGGAATGGATATGGCTGTTGAAAGCAACGATAATGAAACCGACGGCCATAATTTATATTTCGATGCAGATACATTATTGTCGAAAGAAGCTTATTCATTACAAGTCACTCCCAAAAGAATTACCATAAAAGCTTCGAGCGGCTCCGGCTTTTTTTATGGTATAAATACCCTGAAACAACTTTTACCCATAGAAATCTACGCCGATACCATAACTTCTACGGTAAAAAAATGGGAAGTACCCTGTGTAGAAATAAACGACGCTCCGCGATTTGCCTACAGAGGCGCTCATCTCGATGTAAGCCGCCATTTTTTTACTGTAGATGAAGTTAAAAAATATATCGACATCTTGGCGATGCACAAGATGAATACTTTTCATTGGCATCTGACCGATGATCAAGGATGGCGTATCGAAATAAAAAAATATCCCGAACTTACCCGTATCGGAAGTGTTCGCAAAAAAACAATGATAGGAAAAGACTGGGATAAATTCGATCACACCCCTTACGGCGGTTTCTACACACAAGATGAAATACGTGAAATCGTCGCTTATGCCAATAAACATTTTATTACCGTGATACCCGAAATAGATATGCCGGGGCACATGGTTGCGGCACTGGCGACATTCCCTTATTTAGGATGTACCGGAGGACCTTATGAAGTTAGACCGATATGGGGTGTAGCCGACGAAGTGTTATGTGCCGGAAAAGAAAGCACTTATAAGTTCGTAGAAGACGTTCTCTCTGAAGTGATCGACCTGTTCCCCTCGAAATACATTCATATCGGAGGCGACGAATGTCCTAAAACCAATTGGGAAAAATGCCCGTATTGCCAGGCTCGTATTCGTAAAGAAGGATTAAAAGCGGATAAAGACCATACCGCTGAAGAAAAACTGCAAAGTTATTTTATCTCCCGTATCGAGAAATTCGTTAATTCCAAAGGTCGTCAGATTATCGGTTGGGACGAAATCCTCGAAGGCGGATTATCCGGTAATGCTACTGTCATGTCATGGAGAGGAACAGAAGGTGGTATCGAAGCGGCCCGACAAAAACACGACGTAATTATGACCCCCGTAAATTATGCATATTTCGATTATTACCAAAGTGAAGATACTCAAGACGAACCACTGGCTATAGGCGGGTATATTCCGTTAGAAAAAGTATATTCTTTTAATCCCGTTCCCGATAAACTCGAACCGGAATTCCACCAATACATTTTGGGTGCACAAGCGAATATGTGGACCGAATACATTTCGGATTTCAACCATATAGAATATATGCTACTCCCACGCCTCGATGCGATGAGCGAAGTCTTATGGACCCAACCCGGGAATATGAATCTGAACGATTTTCTCTTGAGACTAAAACACAATATCGGCATATACCAACTAAAAGGGTACAATTTCAGTAAGGAAATATTTAAAGTAAAAATAAAATCGTCGGTAAATCCCGATAAAGGATGCATCGAAGCCGAATTGTCTTGCTTATACGACGGCCCTATCTATTATACGCTCGACAATACCGAACCTACCCTAAACAGTCCCAAGTATGACGGTAAACCCATCGAAATAAACCAGAACAGCATATTAAAAGCCACGGCTTTCTTTTCCGGTATCCAGAATGTAGTCACGACCAAAGATTATTTATTCAACAAAGCTACTGCAAAAAAAATCGTACTGAACACCCAGCCGGATACTCGTTATACTTTCGGTGGGGGAAATACACTGGTCGACGGAATTACCGGTGACCGAAATTTCGCCAATGGTCGTTGGGTAGGTTTTAATAAAGAAAATCTCGACGCAACGATCGATTTGGGAAAACCCACCCCGATATCGAAAGTATATTTGGGAATGTTATTTCTGAAAGGCGACTGGATTTTCCCGGCGACAAATCTCAAAATCGAAGTTTCGGATAATAATAAAGATTTTAAAACCGTATGCGATAAATCGTTCCCTACACCCAAAGAAAAAGAAACAGACGGCCGCATAGTAAATGGCGTACAGTTCGATCCCGTAACCACGCAATATGTACGCATCATCGCAACGACAACAGACAAAATTCCCTCTTGGCATCCGTCAAAGGGTAATAGAGCTTTCCTGTTTGTCGATGAGATAGAAATACGCTGATTCTATGAATAAGAAAGGTTTTTTTTTCATTTTGTTATTAATAACCGGCTCGTTCCCTGTGATATCACAGGGAACGTCCGGTCTTTTTTTGATTCCGTACCCGCAGGAATTAAAAACCTCGGCGGGATACTTCTCACATCCGTCTCCGGCCATCTGTTTCTCAGAGGTAACGCCCATAGAAAAAGACCGGTTGCTCGACGTGCTGTACCGTATATGGCCCGATAGTATTCTGACGGAGGAATACAAAAAAAACGCAAGTGTTCACATTCAAAAAATAAAAGAAAAAACCGGAGAAAAGGTCGGCAGTTACGCACTGGATATTACCCCCGACCTCATACTCATTAAAGCCGATAACGATGAAGGCTTGTATTACGGGGTGCAAACTCTGTTACAGATCGCACGATCTACATCGCCGGCAAAACTACCCGCTATACATATAAAAGACATCCCCCGATTTGCCTACCGGGGTATGCATCTCGATGTATCCCGCCATTTCTTCGATAAAGAGTTTATCAAAAAACAACTCGATGTAATGGCCTCCTACAAACTCAACCGTTTCCACTGGCATCTTACCGACGGAGCCGGATGGAGGATTCATATCGGGAAATATCCGCTACTCACCGAAGTAGCTGCCTGGCGTCCTCAGCATACCTGGAAAGAATGGTGGAACTCAGACCGACACTATTGCCGGCAGGATACTCCCGGTGCCTACGGTGGTTTTTACACCTCCCAAGACATACGCGAAATCGTACAATACGCCGCCGACCGCTTTATAACGGTTATTCCCGAAATAGAGATGCCGGGGCACAGCGAAGAAGTAACTGCCGTTTATCCTGAACTGTCTTGTTCGGGTGAACCCTACAAAAACGGGGAATTCTGTGCCGGCAATGAAGATACGTTCCGCTTTCTCGAAACCGTTCTCGATGAAGTCATAGAACTTTTTCCATCGAAATATATTCATATCGGAGGTGACGAAGCCAATAAAACTACTTGGGAAAGTTGTCCGAAATGCCAAAAACGCATGCATGATAACGGACTGAAAAACGTGGATGAACTGCAAAGCTATTTTATTCACCGCATTTCGGATTATCTCGAGAGTAAAGGCAGGAAACTATTAGGATGGGACGAAATTCTCGACGGCGGCTTGGCTCCCGATGCTACCGTCATGTCGTGGAGAGGTACACAGGGAGGCCTAAAAGCAGTAAATATGGGACATAATGTGATTATGACTCCGGGAGAATATTGCTATTTCGACGCTTATCAAGACGATCCGATTCTCGAACCCGAAGCTATCGGAGGCTACCTTCCGCTCGAAAAAGTATATTCCTATAATCCAGTACCCGATTCGCTCACCGCAGATAAAAGTCAACGTATTCTCGGAGTACAAGCCAACGTTTGGACCGAATACATGCCAACCTATTCACATGCCGAATACATGATTTATCCGCGCTTATTAGCCCTCTCGGAGATCGCCTGGACCGATACTCCGCAAAAATCATGGGAACGCTTTCTGCCCGCTGTAAACCGTCAACTCTCATGGTTGCACGATCAAGGTATAAACGCACACCCGATTTCTAAAAGTGTAGAAATGCACCAAACCGTGGATACTGCAGCACACGAAATAAAAATATCATTTACCTGCAACCGCATACCGGTTGAAATACGATATACCCTCGACGGTATTTTACCATCACCTACATCTACACTATACACCGGACCTATAACAGTAAAAGACTCTGCTCACATTGCAGTCGCTCAATTCGGCAATGGGAAACAGTTTACCGAACCCCAGAATTTTACCGTTTATTATCACAAAGCCATCGGGTCGAAAGTAACATATAACACACCTTACAGCCAACATTACAATGCCGGTGGCAAAACAGCCTTAACCGACGGCTATACCGGAGGTAGAAGTTACGGCGACGGTCACTGGCAAGGTTTCACCGGGGATATGGACGTCATATTGGATTTGGGTAAATCTACCCCGATACACAATATAACGGCTCGTTTCATGCAACAAACCGGCCCCTGGATATGGTTTCCGCATACGGTAGAAATTTATGCCTCGGAGGACGGTGAAAAATTTAGTCTGCTGAAACGAATTGAAAATACGACACCGAGAGATACGGAAGGGGTTTTATTCCACAATTTCGGAATCACTGGAAATTACAAAGCCCGCTATCTGCGTTATGTAGCCCGTGCGGTTCCGAAAAAAGACGGGTATATGTTCGTCGATGAAATTTTCGTACGCTGAAAAACTCAAGAGCGATCTGTACCAGATTTATTGTCGTATAAGAAATATTTACGCGCCAGAAAATTCCACATATACACGAGAATGGCCGCCAAAACCTTCGACCACAAATAATAAATATGTAAAAAATGAGTAAATACCCAAAGAAATAAATTATTGAAGCCCAAGCCGATAAAACCGATCAGAGCATAGAGTAAAAACTCTATCTTCTTATTGGTGAATTTAGAATCCTCGAACACCCAAAGCGAGCTCAGGTAATAATTTATCCATAAGCCTACGATAAAAGAAATAGTCGCCGATAAAATATAAAAAAGATGCAGGAAATCGGTAAGAATATACAAAAGGCCGACATCCACACCGAATGATATACCTCCTACAATCGTATATCTTCCCAGCTGCGGCCAGAATTTATCGGGCTTGTTTCTTGATTTCAGACTCACGTAATTTCGGTTTTGGTTCTCGGGACAAATTTCCGGCGGCAAATCCCGTATTTATTATCTTCTTATCTCAGATCTTGTTCTTTTTAGGATAATCGATCGTGTAATGCAGCCCGCGGCTCTCTTTACGAGCCATGGCCTGTTTAATAATCAGATAGCCTACATTGATAAGATTACGCAATTCGCAAATCTCCCGTGAAACAACCGATCTCGAAAAGAGGTCTTCGGTTTCCCGGTATAAGATTTCGAGACGGTCGAGCGCACGTTTCAAACGTAAGTTAGACCGTACGATTCCTACGTAAGCCGACATAATCTGCTCTACTTCTCTTACACTTTGTGTAATAAGTACCATTTCTTCGGGCAAAGAAGTCCCCTCGTCATTCCAGTCGGGAATATTTTCCTGATGTTTTATTCCGGGTAATACGCTTACCGCATGCCGGGCAGCCGCATCGGCATACACCACTGCTTCGATAAGCGAGTTGGAAGCCAATCGGTTGGCTCCGTGCAATCCCGTACATGAACATTCACCTACAGCATACAGATGCTTAATCGACGAACGAGCATTTACATCCACTTTTATTCCTCCACACAGGTAATGAGCTGCCGGTGCTACGGGTATATATTCTTTCGTTATGTCGATACCCAATGTCAGGCATTTCTGGTATATATTGGGAAAATGCTTTTTTGTTTCTTCGGCATCTTTGTGCGTAACATCCAGATAAACGCACTCATCACCCCGTATTTTCATTTCATTATCGATTGCCCGAGCTACGATATCACGCGGAGCCAAAGAACGACGGTCATCGTATTTTTGCATAAATTCTTTTCCGTCTTTGGTACGCAACACGCCCCCATAACCCCGCATCGCTTCGGTAATCAGAAAACTGGGTCTTTCTCCGGGATTATATAATGCAGTGGGGTGAAACTGTATAAACTCCATATCTTTTACCTCCCCTTTTGCCCGGTATACCATGGCGATACCGTCTCCTGTAGCTACAGGAGGGTTAGTCGTCGTACTGTAAACATTCCCGATACCTCCGGTGGCGATAAGTGTCGTTTTCGACAAAAAAGTATGTATATGATTGGTGCGCTGATCAAGTACGTAAGCACCATAACATTCGATATCGTCCGAATGCCGGTTTACTTCTACACCGAGATGATGCTGAGTGATAATTTCGATAGCGAAATGATTCTCGAACACTTCGATTTTCGGATGTTTTTTCAAAGCCCGTATAAGGCTGTCTTGTATCTCGGCCCCTGTATTGTCCTGATGATGCAAAATACGGAATTCGGAATGTCCCCCTTCTTTATGCAGATCGAAATTTCCTTTCTCGTCTTTATCGAAGTTCACCCCCCAGTTGATTAGTTCCTGTATTTGGCCGGGGGCTTCCCGCACGACTTTTTCGACAGCGACGCGATCACAAACACCGGCTCCGGCAATCAACGTATCTTGTATATGTTTTTCGAAATCGTCGGTAGGTTTGGTTACCGACGCTATTCCCCCTTGGGCATAAAACGTATTGGCTTCTTCGAGGCCGGTTTTACAAATAACAGCTACCCTGCCTTTTTCGGCCACTTTCAACGCGAAACTCATCCCGGCAATTCCCGAGCCGATGACCAGAAAATCAAATTTATGTACCATTCTCGTATTCGGTTTCTGATGCGGCTGTCGGTCGCATCCGTTTTTATCTTTGTACAAATGTACAAATAAACTGGAAATTTCGTACCTTGCCGCAAAATCTATTTTATGGTGCGTACTTTCAAATCGAAAACCGATAAATGGTTTTTCATCACGGTACTCTTACTTTCGGGACTTCTTATTTATTGTGTATGGTTCCGGCATATTCTTTGGGCCATTCCCTTAGCGGCTTGCGATATCTGGCTCATCGCCGCTCTGTTACGTACCGAATACGTTTTTACAGAGAACAATATTCTACTGATTAAATCGGGCTATGCACCCACCATACAAATACCGGTAGACCAAATTATTTCCGTTTCACCGATAAAGAGTTACCGACCGGCATACGCCGTTTCTTTTTCCCGTATTAAAATTATCTGGAAATCGGGCCACATTCATCGTACGCGTGTATCTCCTGCCGATCCTGTGGGCTTTATCGCTTATATGCGGAGATTAAATCCGACAATTACCGTTATTAACATATAATTTTAAAAAACAAATTATACGTTTATTCGCCATGTTCATTATTTTTCACGCTATTGCATATAAAATCTTTATCTCGTTTTCCTTAAATGGCTACTTGTTTTTTATCTGAAAGAAACAGATCTTTATTTTCGGAATACAAGCATATAAAACTACCAGATATAAGTTGCCGAACTGAAAATCGAAAAATTTTGTAATATCCCTTATTTCTCTCGTTTATACAATAAGAGAACCGGTCTGTCGGAAAAATTCCTACAGACCGGTTCTCTTAATTAATCAATAAAACTCATCAACAATATATTATCGGGTTCCGCCGGCCCACCATACCGGTTCGGTATAAACATACTGTCCGTTGCCGAACGCTTTTTTTACTTCCTGATTAGCCGATACGTCCGACTGTCCGTACCCATAGCGCAACGGAAATTTCTCTTTCACGTTCAAAGGATTTTTCAAGTCGATATAATCTTCTTTGCCTTCTCCTTTCAACCGACGATAGTCGTTATAAGCCTCGACCGATTCTCCCGAAGAACCGAAAAATGACAGGTATTTCTGTAACATGACCATTCGCAGCGGGTCGGTATCGAAAGCGGCTTTTAAAGCGGTGTGATAAGCGTCAGCTACCGTTTTAGACAAGTCTACCGCCGGATCGGCATCGCCCGTAAAATCACAATAATCTATCGTTGCCTTTATCGAGTTCTGCAAGTTAGCAAAAGCGGCTTCGATCGCCGATTTAAGAGTTATATAGGCATCGTCGTTTTGTCCTTTACGAGCCAATACTTCTGCCTTGATAAACATCAGTTCATGATAACTCATCAGTTGCGTAGGTGCCGACGCCGCCAGAGAAGGCATCGAATAACTATACTTAAATTGCGTCTGTACCGGTTCTCCGTTAGGAGCAGTCTCTATTTTCGCCGGATCGGTGATCTGCTCGAATGTATAATTTCTCGGATCGGTACATTGCATGAAGGAGCATTTAGCCCTGGGATCGTTCAGTGCGATCATTTTATCTACCAAACTCTTACTTGCCCCCATCGCATCGCGGCTCATCGTAAAACCGGCATAGGGATTCAACTGTGAACTACCATTATAAACAGCGAATTTCAATTCATCTTTCGCCGAAGCGAACGAATTATCGACACAGGTAAGAATCGTCTGCATATCGGCATCCTTATCGGCACTGCGGTCGAGTACATGCAGCATATACCGGGCTTTGAGAGCATAGGCAGCCTTTTTCCAGATTTTGGCATCACCTCCGTAAATATAATCGTTGCGTCCGATGGCGCCACTACTTCCTTCGTCTTTTTTATCGAATAATATAACCGCATCATCCAACAACTGGAATACCTCTTTGTATACCTCTTCCTGCTTGTCTATTTTCGGCTGCATATACTTAGGGGTATTGTCGGGATTGATCTCGCCCGCCTGTACAAAAGGCACGTCGCCGAAAAGGTCGGTCAGTATGGCGCCATTGTACGCCAGCAATACCTTGGCAATACCTAAACTCACATTGTTTCCCTGCTCGAAAGGATCGTTCTCCAGTTTATCTATCGCAATTTTAAGAGTCTTAATATTAGCGTAAGCATTGTTCCAGGCATTATTATACGTTGTAGCCACATTAGGCTCTCCGTTTCTGATATCGGCATTATACATTTGTCCGAATATTCCCGTTTCATGCTCGATATAAACCGAAGCGTACAACGAAAAATCTCCGCCTGTTACATTAAAGGCCGTTGAGGTTATTACTTCGGTAAGCAAAAACTTGGCCGGAACATTTTCGGGATGATTCCTGTCACGATTGATATCGTCCATAATACTGTCGGTACAAGACGACAGAGAGGCTATCGCAAGCAACGACGCTAAAACGCTGTTTTTAATCATATATTTTTTCATCATTGACAAATCTTTAAAATTTAACCGTTAAACCTAAACCGTAACTCGATGTCGCCGGTAATGAAAATCGCTCGAACGCACCCGACATATTGGTATTTCCCTGACTCGATTCGGGATCGAAATCGGGCATAGCCGTCCACAATAAAATATTCCGCGCGAAGGCGTTTACCGAAATATTCAGCCAAGGCTTATTCAATACCTGATAACTCAAGGCCAGTTCACGTAATTTCACAAAAGAAGTTTCATATACGGCCGCCTCGTGTATATCATTAATCGTTTCATAATAAGACTGATAACCTTTCGGCCCAGAGATAACTATATCGTTTGGCTGGCCGTTCTCCTTCACACCGGGAACGATAAAACTGCCTTCACGGTCTCCCGATCGTTTACTTACCCCGTAAAAGTCGAGTAAACCTTCGGTACCCCCGTACATATGACCTCCTTGTTTCCAGTCGAGTACCGCACTCAAGGTAAACTTATAAACCCTAAAAGAAGTATTGAATCCGAGGCGGAAATCGGGCGATACGCTACCGATCACTTTAGCCTCGCCAATTTGCGGCAAACCTTTATCGTCTACGATTAATTCTCCTTTCTCGTTACGCATGTAACTGTTACCGTAAATAACCGGGAATTTATCACCGATACCGGCTCTTACCTGCGGGGTAGCGAAACCTCCGAGGAAAATACTTTCTACACCATCGGCCAGAGCGTCGACGTAATTATCTACCTTACTCCAGTTAAAAGCAAAGTCCCAGTTAAAGTTTTTCATACGAACGGGATTAGCCGAGAGTGTTATCTCGTGCGCATTGGTATGTATGCGGCCACCGTTGGTAAGCATGCTTTGAGCGCCGGTAGAACCGGCAAGGGGTACCTCGAATATCTGGTCTTTTACATTTTGTCGAGAGAAGGTATAGCTGAGACCGATACGGTTATCGAGAAAATTAAGATCGAACCCGAATTCGTATGATTGCGTATTCTGCGGTTTCAGTTTGGGATCGAATACAACATAATAAGGCTTGAAACCATTTACCCCGTTTATAGGAAACATCAAGGGAGTTATCATATAAAAACCGCTTCCGTAAGAAGGAGTATAGTAATAATTATTAAAATAATCTCCTGCCTGTCCTACTTCTGCATACGAAGCCCGTATTTTAGCGAAGTTAACCACATCATTCTTTAACGATTCGAGCTCGGTAAGAACAAACCCCGCCGAAACCGAAGGATAAAAAAACGAACGGTTGCCGGTAGGCATATTCGAAACGTAATCGTTACGTCCGGTTACCGTCAGGTAAAGCATATTGCGGTACGAAGCCGACGCGCTACCGAAGAAACCGACCGTACGATTGGTTAAATCTCTCATTTCATTGTTTTTCGAAGTCGCGTTTTGTATATGATTCCAACCAGGGAAGTTAAAAGAGTCCCCGTATTCATAATATCGTAGACGGTTATTTTGTATAAATTCGTTACCTAATAAAGCGTTGAAAGACCAGTCGCTGTTTATTTTCCAGTCGTAATTAACGGTAAGGAGTGAATTCAGCATAACGCTTTTCCATCCGTAATTTTCAATCTGTCCGTTTTTAGACGAACCTTTAGACCCATATCCCCACACATTTTCAAAATCGGTCGTATAAGCGTCGGTTCCCAATTGGTATTTTACATTCAATGTATGATTATCGGTATGGAATTTCGTTTTATAATTCGCATAGGCATTTCCGTAAAACCGGCTCGTCTGCTCATCGAAACTTACATTGTCGAGCATCCAGTAAGCCGCTTCAAAACTACCACCGCGATAATTGTTCTGCACGTACGGATTGTTGGCGATATGCGCAGGTATTCCGGCCAGGTCGTAACTGGGAGGTGCCGGGAATACAGTTGCCAGAATACCATCGTTAGCCGTAGGTAATTTATCGATCGATGTATTTACATAATTGGCACTGAAACCAGTCGTCCAATTCGAATTCAGTTTAACTTCTACCGTTCCCTTCGCATTATAACGTTTCATGCCGGTAGAAGGAATAATACCGCTTTGGTCTGAATTACCCAGTGAAAACGAATAGTTCGCCTTTTCGGTTGCCTGAGCAACATTTAACGAATTGTTCCAGGTTACTCCCGTCCTGAAAAACTCTTTTACATTATTATACGCTTGCGGTTTTACCCAAGGGTTGAGACCGGCCGCCGCACGCTGAGGCACGTAATACATTCCTTGTGTTCCCGAAGGATTGAAATTATTATATTTATTGGCAACATTTCCTCCGTAGTTGGCATCATTCGGTAAATCCGATATTTTAGGTCCCCATGACATAGATGAAGTTGGATCGTAAACGCCTTTCGAACCCTGTGCGTACATCGTTTGCAACTCGGGATACCGTGAAATTTTATCGAAACTTACACTTGTCGAATAGGTAATCTGCGGTTTACCCTTTGCCAAACCACGGCCGCTTTTGGTCGTAATCAGTATTACCCCGTTCGAGGCACGAATTCCGTAAAGCGCCGAAGCCGCCTGTCCCTTCAATATATCGATAGATTCTATATCGTTCGGGTCGATATCTATCGCTCGATTTGAAAAATCAGCCCCACTAACTCCATCCAGTGTACTTTCGTCATACGTAGAATTCACCGGCAATCCGTCGATTACGTACAAAGGACTGTTATCCCCCGTAAACGAGCGGGCACCCCGTATCATAATCTGTGACGATGCCCCGGGCATACCGCTCGAAGGCGTAATTTGCACCCCGGCTACTTTTCCTTGCAGCGAACCGGCCAAATCGGCATTGGAAGCCTGATTCAACAGATCGGAATTAATGTCTTGCACTGCATATCCCAATGCTTTCTTTTCTCGAGAAATACCCATAGCTGTCACAACTACTTCATCGAGACTACGCTCATCGGGCAAAAGCGTAATTTTCATCTGTCCTTTTTTAATACCTACTTCCTGTTTTTTCATACCTATAAAAGATACGACCAATGTTTTAGCAGATTCCGAAACATTTAAACTGAATTTACCGTCTATATCGGTAATCGTTCCGCTGGTACTACCCTTTACTACTACCGTCGCTCCCACCACAGGGAGACCGTCGCTCTGAGAAATAACAATACCTGTTACTTTTGTAGTTTGTGCCATAGCCACGCATACGGTAAAACATACGCATGACAGCAGTAACATAAGTTTTTTCTTCATAAAATCTCGGTTTAATTAATCAAGTACTTAAAATTTTAGCTATTATTTATTAATAAATATTTTGCAAAGATATATAACTATGAATATAATCAAATTTTTGATAACAATTATTATTAATACATCGATATATTTAAAATTTATTACATTTTGATGTATATAAATCATTAGAATCAAAATAATGTAATATAGAAGAAGAACTAAGTAACATTTTGAAATAAAATATCAAGAAAAAGAATCTATTAATTAGGTAATAAAATACCTATGAAAAACAAAGAATATACGTTTTTGACGCTTGAAAAACAAAGAATATACGTTTTTGACGCTATAAACGCATTTTTACTTTTCATACAAAAAATATTTACGTAATTGAAATATCACTTTTTAATTTAATACCTAAAAATTTTAATTATCTTTTATATTAGTCGAATGATAATTACAAAAACAATATTTTTACAGTCATTAATAAACAGAAAAAGGTATTATTCTCTCAGACCCATTATTATTATCAAAAAATAAAAGTAAAAAATAAGGTCATAAACTCATCGAATCAGCTGTTTTATAAAGTTTAAGAAATATAACTATTGAATATAGAGAATATATTAAAAAAATATTGTTTTATATCAAATTCATATGAATTATAGAGTAATAAAAAACTACGTCGATTTTTACAGTAATTTAAAAATAAAAATTTCATCACAAACCTAATTATAGATTTTATAATTTAATACAATAATCTATCGTCAATATGCTAAATAAGCAACTTAAAAATCTTATTTGAAGTATGAAGCGAACTCCTCTATTTATATATATCAAATTTATTTTTATCCGGCGACCGATACTTCAAATCCTAGTTTTTTTACTCTTTCAGCTATTGAATTCAATTCGTCAAGCGATACTTTCTCTAAACTTTTTTCCGGAGTTTCCCGATCGATGGTATAAATCATAACTTGTTTCGGTGCTATTTCCCTAAGTGCGTTTAACCAACCTGAAACTTCTTTTTCAGTCGTATTGTCGACTACTTTTCCATTATGTTCTCCCCTTACAAACATCGTCTGTACGATCAGATTACCGTTAAACTTTTTCAAGTTATCCACCAACTTATCCACAGAAAAATCAGGAGAATTAGGTACATCTATCGCACGTACCGTATCGACATAAACCGAATCGAGCTTAAGAATATTATTATCTATTTTATTTAAAGCATCGAAAACCGCTTTATTATCTATTCGCGTTGCATTAGACAATACGCTTACCCGGGCAGAAGGATAATATTTATTCCGTAATTCGATCGTATCATCTATAATTTCGGCAAAATGAGGATGAAGGGTGGGTTCGCCATTTCCGGCAAAAGTTATTACATCGAGTTTTTCATTATCGATATGCATTTTTTTCAATCTTTCTTCAAGAGCTTCGTATACTTCTTTCCGCTGAGGTAATCCACTACCTTTTCCCTGAACATTATATCCACACTCACAATATATACAATCGAACGAACACCATTTACCGTCTATCGGCAATAAATTTATACCTAAAGATATACCTAATCTACGACTGTGTATAGGCCCGAAAACTATTTTATCAAATAATATTGTTGCCATTTGCATCTTAATTTTATCGTGTACAAAATTAATCTTTCATAAACAAAAGATCGTATGAAAACATATAAATTAAGCAACAAGCGACATTATCAATTTGTTGATAAACAACTTATTTATTTGTAAACTAGTTATTTATTTTATATAATAAACCCATTATAAACAACTTACAATTAAATTATCAACATAAATAAAAAATTAGAAAAATGGAGTTATCAACAATAGATATATAAAATAATAAATATCTGTAAATAAAATATTTATATATATTATTAAATATAATGTCAAATGATTATAAACAACTTATATACTCTAAAATAAGCATAATGTATGCGATAATAATAAATAATGCAAAAAACCCTATATAATAAGTCGAATACACTAATTTTGCATAGAATGAAAAAATATATCTTCATAATATATAGTCTTTTCTTATTCTGTATTTTATATTCACAGGAGTCGAAAGCACAATATGGATTCGGTGCATATTCCCGTTCCTATCATCTTATACAGGGAAACGGCGATACTATATGGGTAATAGATATGAAACCTATATATTGTTTTCCTCCGATGAAATTTAAAAATAAAAAAGAAGAAGAATATTACTGGAGAACCGTAAGAGATGTAAAAAAAACATTACCTTACGCCAAACTCGTACATGCGGCTTTAATAGAAACGTATGAATATATACAAACTCTGCCTACGCAAAAAGAACGGGAAGCTCATTTAAAAAAAATGGAAAAAGATCTTTTTAAACAATACAAACCCGTATTAAAACAAATGTCGTACCGACAAGGAAAATTATTGATTAAATTAATAGACAGAGAATGTAACCAATCTTCTTATGATTTAATAAAAGCCTTTTTAGGAGGATTCAGAGCCGGTTTTTGGCAAACTTTCGGAGCTGTTTTCGGTGTTAGCCTGAAATCAGAATGGGAACCTGAAAATAAAGATGCCATGCTTGAGCGTATTTGTATATTGGTAGAATCGGGACAGTTATAAACAATGCTTATCCCAATTGTTTAAAAAAATCCCAAATTACCAATCCGGCCGTCACCGACACATTCAACGAATGTTTGGTTCCGTATTGCGGTATTTCAATACTCTGATCGCATATATCTACTACTTTCTGTTGTACTCCTTTTACTTCATTACCTAATACGACAGCATATTTTTTCTTTTTGTCTAAAGACAAATCATTTAATAAAATACTGTTTTCTACCTGCTCTATGGCATAAACCACATATCCCTTTTCCTGCAAATCATCAACAGCTTTACAGGTATTCTCTTCATAGTGCCACATTACACTATCTTCTGCTCCCAATGCCGTCTTATGTATTTCGGGATGAGGAGGAACTGCCGTAATTCCGCATAATATAACTTTCTCTATTCTAAAAGCATCTCCTGTACGAAATACCGACCCTACATTATTTAAACTTCTAATATTATCTAAAATCACGATAAGAGGTATTTTATCAACTCTTTTAAATTCTTCAGGGGAAATTCTTTTCAGATCAAAAATTGTTTTTTTCTCCATTTCTACCTTAGTTTAAAGAAAGTATATATCTTTTATTCAGGCACCAAAGATACAAAATAAAAGAGTATGAATAAACTGTTGACAACTTCTTATAAATAGTAAATAAAACTGTATAACTTCCTGATAAATTTTAGAGAAATAAAAATGCTATATCAAAATATTCGAATATATGATAAAGTATTTTTTCTTTTCATGCGATAACTTAAAAAAGTATTTCATGAGTTATAAACGTCAAAATAAAGAGTTATCAAGATACTTAATATGAGAAAGTTTTTAACTTTGCACATTATAAACAATATGTAGATAACATCTGTAAATGCTTTATTATAAAGTATTACTATTGTTTATATATAACTCATAATGCAAGGCTCTTTATTAATAACTTTAAAAGCAAGAAAAGAGACCGAAAGATTTAAATACTTTCAACAGTCATTATTGTTGTTATTAAATTTATTTTTAATTAAAAAGGAAATAAAGAATAATAAATGAATGCTGTGAATATCTCGAAAGGATACGTCGATGTACCGATAGAAAAAGGTATCGACCTTAAGAAAGAAATAAACCGATTGCGAAAAGAAAAAAATGCAGTCATATTAGCTCATTATTATCAAAACGGTGAATTGCAAGATATCGCCGATTTTGTAGGAGACAGTCTGGCACTGGCTCAATGGGCTGCAAAAACCGATGCTCGTATATTGGTTATGTGCGGTGTCCATTTTATGGGAGAAACAGCAAAAATATTGTGCCCTGATAAAAAAGTGATCGTTCCCGACCTGAATGCCGGCTGTTCGCTGGCCGATAGTTGTGAAGCTGGTGCTTTTTCGCGTTTCGTAGCCGATCACCCGGATTATACGGTAATTTCTTATGTGAATACGAGTGCTGCAGTAAAAGCGGTAACCGATGTAGTCGTTACTTCTTCGAATGCTCGTCAGATTGTAGAAAGTTTTCCGGAAAACGAAAAGATTATTTTCGGTCCGGATCGTAACCTCGGAAATTACATCAATAGTATTACCGGTAGAAATATGATGTTATGGGATGGAGCTTGTCATGTACATGAACAATTTTCTTTACAGAAAATCGTCGATCTGAAAGATGAACATCCTGGGGCTTTGTTACTGGCACATCCCGAATGCAGAAAAACTATATTGATGCTGGCGGATAAAATAGGATCTACTGCGGCTTTATTGAAATTTGCTTCACAATCAGAAGCTGATTGTTTTATAGTCGCTACCGAATCGGGCATATTACATGAAATGCAAAAACAAAATCCCAATAAAGTATTTATTCCGGCACCACCGGAAGACAGTACATGCGCTTGTAACGAGTGTAATTTTATGCGTTTGAATACGCTTGAAAAACTATATTTGAGTTTGAAATATGAATTGCCTGAAATTAATGTAGAAAAGGAGATTGCAGAGAGAGCTTTGTTACCGATCCGCAGAATGCTCGATATTTCGGCTCGTTTGGGCTTATAATTTAAAAACGATAAATTATATACAAGGGGAATAAAAGTCGCTTAAAAACTCTTTTATTCCCCTTTTGATGTATATTGAAGTATAACTTATCAGTTTTTCAGTTCCCCGGTAAAAGATATGGATTGTTTGTTGTTAGGTCTTATATGAATATCAGTTTTTCCGTTGAGCCAAATATTTATAGTTATGACATAACTGTCTTCTGGTTTTCTTATAATGAAATTAAGGGTAAATTGTTTCTTTTTTTTATTGTATTTCGATTTGTAGTTTTCGTAAAGACCTTTGTATTTTAAACTACCGTCGGCACCATAAGGCATAGAATAGGCGACTCCGAAATAAGGAAGGTCTATTGTAACCGAATCGTTATTTACAATTAAAGAATAATTTCCCGTCAAATAGCGTGAAGGCATACTTGCCGGCATGGCAAAATCTACCGCAATATTGAATTTTTTATTTTCTACCGATTTTCTTATAATCTCTTCTTCGGGAGTATTGTTTTCTTTATCTTGTGCCGCTATGGGAAAAGACAGGCCTATAATCAGTTGAAAAAGGATCGAATATAAAAGTATCTTTTTCATATATGTAAAGTATTTAGTTTACCACCATAATTTTGGTTACAACACCCTGTTTTCCTTCTTTGTTTGCTGCAAAAACAAGATAAATTCCTGTTTTTACTCGGTTTCCGTCCGGAGTTCTTCCATTCCAGGCAAGTTGTCCTCCTTCAGAGTAATTTTGATAAATAAGGTTGCCTGAAACATCGGTAATTTTTACCAGCGATTTTTCCTGTAGTCCGGTAATTGTAATCCATCCGGTAAAGTCTGGTCTTACAGGATTTGGAAATGCATATACATTTGAAAAATCTTCTTTAGGTTCGATTGCATCGGAACGATACATGGCCAAACCTTCGGTAGTGGCAAAGTATACTTCTCCGCTATTCGGATCGATCGCTATGTTATATACTGTATTAGAGGGTAACGGACTGTTTTGCGTCGTAAAATGTTGAATGGTTTCGGTACCGTCTTCGCTAAGAAGATAGACGCCTGATGATGCAGTAGCTATCCATTTACGATTTCCGCCGTCGATGGCGATACGATGTATATAATCGTTAGAGAGTAATAAGTCTGCATCATTTGTTCCGTCGTTTCTGGCTATTTTAACCCGGTTACAATGAAAATCGGAACTGTTGAAATTATCGGGATTATTAATTACGATAGGTCCCTGATCTGTTCCTATCCATAATTTACCGTCTTTATCTTCAGTAATACATATAATATTGGGATTTTCGATTTGCTTGCCATCCTGATCGGTAAAAGAGGTGAAAGTACGGGTTATGTCATCGTTATTATTTTCGAGAGTGCCGTTATCGTTTAAAGCCATAATTTTATCTCTGTAAGATATGTTGACATCCCGGTTGCTTATAATCCATTTTGTCTTTGATTTTTCGGGAATGAAAATCGTGTTCATATATTGCTGATCTTTTATATCATTGTAAACCAGCTTAACCCATGTACCGTCTTTTTTGAGTACGAGTAAACTCGAATTTTCAGCGAAATTACTCATCCATAAATTTTTATTTTTATCGAAAGTTACTCCTCCTACATTTGTTTGCCAATGGTTGTTTTTTTGTTGTATGGGGCTGTTGGTGGCATTATAAGTTGTTTCTACTTCATTGTTGTTGAATTTATAGAGTCCTTCGAGCCAAGTACCTACATAGAAAATATTATCATTGTCGGGATCTACCGCAATATTGGATAAAGTACAAAATGTTTCGTCTGTTTTAATAAATACAGGAACGTTTCTTGCATCTATATTCGTCCATTTTCCATTTTCGAGAATAGATATGTTTCCATTTATTCGTTGGACGGTATTCATATAGTTTACTCCATAACTGTTTACATATAATTTACCGTTATTTACTAAAAGATTAAAAGGTTTTGTGACGATGGAATTATTGGAAAGATCGATCTTTTTTTCTAATGTAAATTCGTTGTTTTTAAAAGTATAACTGTAAATTCCTTTTTCATTTAATGCGGTAAGTTTATTATCGGTCATGAAAATATCGAATATTTTATTTCCTTTCAATATTTCATAATCGTCGTAATTTACCGTATACGTAAGATTATTATTTTCGTCATAAATTTTAAAACCTTCATCGTTAGAGGCTATAAAGCCTTTTTTATAAGGAAATATCTTTTTTGTTCCTCTTGCGCTTTCCAAAAAGGAATAGTTGTTTTCCGAATCATAGGAATGTATCAAATTATAAATATCGAGAAAAATAATACGTTTTTCATTCGATATCATATATTTGGGTTTGACGTCGGTATAAAATTTGAAATTACTGTTTTCGAGAAGATTATCGGTAAGTTTCCCTGCAAAAGTTTCTTCTTCTGTACCGACCATTAAATTACCGTTGAATATGCACGTAGATAAAATTCTTTTATCGAATTTATACGTATCTTTTATTTCTTTCTTTTTAGAGTCGATGACTGTAATTCCATAATCGGTAGCTAAATAAATATGATCTCCGTAAAAAGAAATATTATTAATTGTTTTCGATTTTAAAGACGTATTTTTAATATAAGGAATATTGTAAGTTCTGTTATCTATATACAAATCGATATTTCCATTTGAATAAGTTATGACAAGTAACCCTGTTTCGTTATTATACGCCATGTTATTTACGACATTATCACTGAGAATATTCTGTTTGCTTAGTTCCCTGAGTTCGTCATAATCTTTATCGTAAGAGAATAGAAAGCTACTGTCTGCTAATATGTAGTTATAATGGGGGGTCACTACGATTTTGGTAGGGGTATAATAAGTAGGATACAGTCTCCACTCTCCCACGGCATTTTGTGCCCAAATGGAAAATACGGGTATGAGAAAAAACAGTATGGAAAAGAAACGTTTCATGTATATTCGGTTATCTTTTAATTAAGAAATTTATGAGTTTTTGTGAGGCAATAGCCCTGTGACTTATTTTGTTTTTTATTTCATCACCCATTTCGGCAAAAGTCTTGTCGTATCCTTCGGGAAGAAATATAGGATCGTATCCGAAACCCGATTCCCCTCTTTTATTTTCTGTAATACGACCATTAACAATACCTTCGAAAGTATGTGTTTCATTTTCGTAAATAAGAGCAAAACAGGTTTTAAAACGTGCCGACCGATCGGTAATTCCTTGAAGTTCCGAGAGAACTTTACACATATTTTTTTCGGCATCATGTTCTTCTCCGGCATAGCGAGCCGAATAAACTCCGGGCCGGTTATCGAGGCTTTTTATTTCCAACCCGGTATCGTCGGCAAAACAATCGTATCCGTATTTATTTTTTATATATAGAGCTTTGATGAGAGCGTTTCCTTCAATGGTATCAGCCGTTTCGGGAATGTCTTCGAAGCAACCGATATCTTTCAGAGTAAGTATATCAATTTTGTCTCCTATAATGGCAGAAATTTCTTTTAATTTATGTATGTTGTTAGTTGCAAATACTAATTTTTTTTTCATGATGTTTGTTATTAATCCTATTACCGCTAAATTAAAAACGATAAAAGAGGTTCTATTATTATGTATTTATATATAATAAATAATATAGACAGTAAGGATATAAAAAAACCGGATACATAGATCCGGCTTTTTTATATATGCAATTATGATGATTATAGTACGATATTTACAATTTTGCCCGGAACGATTATAATTTTTTTAGGAGTTTTTCCTTCGGTCCATCGAGCTGATGTAGGGTGTGAAAGTACTGTATTTTCTATTTCTTCTTTCGATGCATCGGCAGCAAATTCGATGTTGAATCTCGCTTTACCGTTAAAAGATATCGTATAGTTTATTTTATCTTCTTTCAGGTATTCTTCATTGAAAGCAGGCCACGGAGCATCGCATACAGTTGTATTGTTGCCTATTCGGTACCATAATTCTTCACTGATATGGGGTGCGAAAGGAGCCAACAGTATTATTATGTTGCTTAGTATTTCACGATTATGGCTTTTTAAGGCCGAAAGTTCGTTAACACAAATCATAAATGCACTAATCGAAGTATTAAATGAGAAATTCTCTACATCCCAACTTACTTTTTTGATGAGCTTATGTAATGACTTCAGTTCTTCGGCTGTAGGTTTTTCATCGGTAACCGAAAGATTTTCACCTTCGAAGAAAAGATTCCATAATTTTTTCAGAAAACGGTGTACACCGTCTATACCGTTGGTATCCCAGGGTTTACTTTGTTCCAGCGGACCGAGGAACATCTCGTATAACCGGAGTGTATCGGCTCCGTATCGCTCTACTATGTCATCTGGATTAACTACGTTGAACATCGATTTTGACATTTTTTCAACGGCCCATCCGCAGATGTATTTACCGTCTTCGAGAATAAATTCTGCGGTAGAGAATTCGGGGCGCCATTTTTTAAAGGCCTCGATATCGAGAATATCGTTATTTACAATGTTTACGTCGACATGAATAGGAGTCGTCTCGTAATTATTTTTAAGATTATATGAGACGAAAGTATTCGTATCTTTTATTCGGTATACGAAGTTGGATCGTCCTTGTATCATTCCCTGATTAACCAGTTTTTTGAAGGGTTCGTCTTCACAAACGATTCCCAGATCATACAAGAATTTATTCCAGAAACGACTGTAAATAAGGTGTCCGGTCGCGTGTTCAGTTCCTCCGATATACAAATCTACATTACGCCAGTATTCGTTTGCTTCTTTCGATACTAAAGCATTGTCATTATGGGGATCCATATAACGTAGATAATATGCCGAAGAACCGGCAAATCCGGGCATCGTACAAAGCTCGAGCGGAAAATGATCTTCAGTTACCCAATTTTTGGCTCTTCCCAAAGGTGGTTCTCCTTTTTCGGTAGGGAGAAATTTATCTATTTCGGGTAATAATAAAGGTAACTTACTTTCATCGAGCATATAGGGCATATCGTCTTTATAATATACCGGGAAAGGTTCGCCCCAATAGCGTTGCCGGCTAAAAATAGCATCGCGAAGACGATAATTTACTTTTACCCGTCCGATGCCTTTTTCACGAATAAAATCCTTTGTACGTGCAATTGCTTCTTTCACTTCGAGTCCGTTCAAATCGAGACCGTTTCCACAGGAATTTATCATTTTTCCTTCTTTGGCATCGAAGCTTTCTTCCGATACATCGCAACCCTCGATAAGCGGTACGATGGGTAAATCGAATTTTTTAGCAAAAGCATAATCACGACTGTCATGAGCCGGTACAGCCATTATGGCACCTGTACCGTAACCGGCCAATACGTAATCACTTATATAAATAGGTATTTCTTTGTTATTTAGCGGATTTATAGCATAGGCTCCCGAAAATACACCGGTAACGCTTTTATCCATCAACCGTTCTCTTTCGGTTTTGTGTTTTATGCTTTGTATATATTCTTCTACGGCATTTTTCTGGTCGGGAGTAGTAACCTGTTTTACATAGTCGCTTTCGGGAGCCAATACCATAAAAGTGACCCCGAAAACCGTATCGGCTCGTGTAGTAAATATGATGAATTCGATGTCTGAATCTTTTACTTTGAATTGCATTTCCGCTCCTTCTGAACGACCGATCCAATTTTTCTGAGTTTCTTTCAAAGAATCGGTCCAGTCGATAGTGTTTAATCCGTCGAGCAACCTTTGTGCGTATGCTGAAACTCTCAGACACCACTGACGCATAATTTTTTGTTCTACAGGATATCCCCCGCGCACCGATACCCCCTCACTTACTTCGTCGTTGGCCAAAACCGTACCTAATTGAGGGCACCAGTTAACCATCGTATCTCCCAAATAAGCGATGCGGTAATTCAATAAAGTTTTTTGTTTTTCTTTATCGCTCATATTTTTCCAGTCTTCGGCAGTAAAAGAAAGTTCTTCACTGCATGCAGCCTGTAAACCTTCGGTTCCTTTTTTTTCGAAAGCAGCGATTAGTTCGGTAACCGGTACGGCTTTTTGTTTAATGTTGTCGTAATAATGATTGAACATTTGAATAAATGCCCACTGTGTCCATTTGTAATATTCGGGATCACAAGTACGTATTTCCCGGTTCCAATCGTAACAGAATCCGATTTTGTCGAGTTGATCGCGATACCGGTCGATATTATTTTGTGTAGTTACGGCCGGATGCTGTCCGGTTTGTATGGCATATTGTTCGGCCGGGAGACCGTATGCGTCGTAACCCATGGGGTGCAATACGTTGAAACCGTTGAGCCGTTTAAAACGGGAATAGATATCGGATGCGATATATCCCAGCGGATGGCCTACGTGTAAGCCGGCTCCCGATGGGTATGGAAACATGTCTAACACATAAAATTTAGGCTTTTCTTTGTTTTCCGATACTTGATAAGTCCGGTTCTGTTTCCAAAATTCCTGCCACTTTTTTTCTATTTCCCTAAAATTATATTCCATAGTCGTAACGTAGTTTGTTTCGGTATTTTAAAGCTGATTTAACGGAGATTTTCTTGCACCCGGTATTCGGGTTTTGTTATTTCCCTGCAAAAGTAATAAAAAAAAAGACTTGTTGATTTTGTAAAAGGAGTTTAGCTTTAAAATGTAAGGAGAAGAGATTTTATTTTCAAAAATGTGTAAAAAAGCGGAGTGTCGAATGACATCTTTTCGGGGTGTACAAAAAATTTTGTACGTTTGTATAACAAACATGATCGAAAATGAAAATTGGTTCTGTCGAATTTGGAGAATATCCGGTATTTTTGGCGCCGATGGAGGATGTGACTGATTCTTCGTTCAGATTGATGTGTAAAGAATTCGGAGCCGATATGGTTTATACCGAATTTGTTTCGAGCGATGCACTCGTGCGCAGTGTTGACAAAACTCGCCGTAAATTGGAAATTTGTGAGGCGGAACGACCTGTTGCCATACAAATATACGGTCGTGAGGTGGAACCGATGGTTGAGGCGGCTCGCATTTGTGCTGAAGCGCATCCTGACATATTGGATATAAATTTCGGATGTCCGGTGAAAAAAGTAGCGGGGAAAGGAGCTGGTGCCGGAATGTTACGTGATATTCCCAAGATGCTCGAGATAACTCGCGCTGTTGTAAAGTCTGTAAATATACCGGTTACGGTAAAGACCCGTTTAGGATGGGATTACGATTCGAGAGTTATTGTTGAACTTGCCGAACAATTACAGGATTGTGGAATAGCAGCACTTGCTATACATGGTCGTACACGCAGTCAGATGTATACGGGAGAGGCTGATTGGACATTGATCGGAAAAGTAAAAAAAAATCCCAGAATGAAAATACCGATTATCGGAAATGGGGATGTAACAAGTCCGGAGATTGCCTGGGAACGTTTTTCTCGTTACGGAGTAGATGCCATAATGGTCGGCAGAGCTTCTATCGGTTGTCCGTGGATTTTTAAAGAGATAAAAGAATATCTTGCCAAAGGAGAAAAAAGTAAACTTTCAGTAGTAGAAAAAATGGCAGTTTTGCGGCGTCAATTAAGAGAAAGTGTAGAGCGGATCGATGAAAGACGAGGTATTTTACATATACGCCGTCATCTTGCAGCAACTCCTTTGTTTAAAGGAATTCCGAATTTTAGGGAAATCCGCATTGCGATGCTGCAGGCGGGAGATCTTATTACTCTGAGTGCCATACTCGATAAGGTGGAGGAAATGTTGTTGACAACATCGAAATAAATACTCTCAATGAAAGAAAAAATTAAAAAAAATGAATATGAAAATGATAAATAGATTGTTATTGTGCGTGTCGATGCTATTGTTATCTTTAAACGTATTTTCCCAAAAAGTAGAAGGTAACGATCGTTATGTGAATAAAGTTTTGAAGGTAGATGATTTTAACACTGTAAAAATAAATGGAGCATTCAATGTGATTTATCATCACAGTACCGATTCGGCCGGTTTGATAAAATTATACGGAGAAGAAAATATTTTAGATGCCATGGCTCCCGAGTCGAAAAGCGGAGTATTGAATATTAAGTTTGCTAATACTTCAAAAAAAGATTTCGGTGTCGTTGTCGTCGATATTTATTCAACCGATTTGAGAAAAGTTGAAAATGATGCCGGTGCTGTTTTTGAAACTGCTGGTGAAATTAACGGTTCCGAAATAGAATTATTACTGATGGGAAATGGCCAAATACGAGCTAACGATATCGATTTCGGTGTGGTAAAAGCTAAAATAATGGCAGGAAACGGAGATATTTTTCTTAAAGGTACTTGCCGTACGGCAGAATTGATTATAACCGGTACGGGCGAAATAAAAGCACACGAATTGGTTGCCCGTGATGTTAAATGCAGGATTACCGGTAATGCTACTATCGGATGTTATGCCGAACAAAAATTGAACTCATTGATTACAGGTGCGGGAACGGTATATTATAAAGGAAACCCCGAAATAAAGAAAAATACGATTGGAGCTGGAAAAGTAAAACCTTTGCCCGAAGATGTAGAAATCAAATAAAATTGTAAATTACCGACTTTTGTGTATTTTAATAAAGAACGGGCGGAATATAAAATTTTATATTCCGCCCGTTCTTTATTCTTTTTAACTTGGGATAAAATAAAATAGAAAGATCGACGTTTAGATGTAAAATCGTTTCTAAAATCGATAATTAGAGGTCAAAAAGTAATTTATTTTTAATATTATTTCTCTTTTTGGTTTTTTATTCTTTATTTTGTTGACATTAAAATGTTGTAAAAAAATTTCTATAAAAAAATACCTATTTATGGTGATTGTAGAATGAGGATAACCGGAATATCTTTGAGCCCACATTTCGATGCTGTTTGATGTGGTGTTAATAATCAGGTAATTGAATTTTTTGTAAAAACGAGAAAGCATTGGAATATTTACTTAATATATTTTATATATAATGGTGATGAATAAGTTGCTGATGAAATACTTTCGATATTTTTTGGTGCTAATGTCGGTTATATTATTGACATTTTCTGTGCAGGCACAACGAAATACGACTTCGGATACGTATAAGGTGGAAGGTCATATATTGAGTAAAGCCGATAACCAACCGCTCGACATGGCAACCCTTATAATAAAAGGAAATAATATGTGGGCGACTGCCAATGAAAAAGGAAAATTCGTTATTCCCGCGATAAAAGCAGGTAAATATGTATATGAAGTTTCGTACCTCGGATATCAGAAATACGTAGATACACTTATCGTACGTAAAAATATAAATAATCTTGTGATAAAGATGGACCCGCTCAGTTTGGGTCTTAATGAAGTCGTGGTAACAGCTCAAGAACAGAAGATGGGTTCTGCTTCGAAAATAGATCAGACGGCTATCCAGCATTTACAGCCCAAAAGCATTGAAGATATGCTGCAGCTTTTACCCGGGAATCTGACTAAAAATCCCAATTTAAGTAATTTGGGGCAAGCAAGTGTACGTGAAATTTCGGCCAACGATAATAATTCGTTGGGTGTAGCGGTTATGGTCGATGGCGCGCCGATGTCTAACGACGGTAACATGCAATCGATGTCTACAGCTGTTTCGGGTTCTAAATCGGGTCAACGAATGAATGGGATGTCCGATCAAACAACAGGTGGTCGCGGTATCGATTTGCGTACGCTGTCGCCGGATAATATCGAATCGATAGAAGTAATCCGTGGAATACCTTCAGCAGAATATGGAAATCTTACTTCGGGAGTTTTGGTAATAAAGACTAAATCGGGGGTAACTCCCTGGGAAGCGAAAGTAAAGGTCGACCCTTTTTCGAAAATGGTATATGCCGGAAAAGGATTTCTTTTACCGGGTAAAGGAGGAGCGATGAATATTGCTGCCGATTATTCGCAATCGTATGCCGATATTCGTAAACACTATCAGGGTTACGATCGTATAACGGCAAATCTGGGATATTCGAAGACATTTATGGAAAATACGAAACCCCTTACATTTAATGTAAGAGCGATGTATTACCGTAATATCAACAGTGTAAAGAAAGATCCTCAGATGTACGAAGATGAAAGTCTGAAAAATGAAAATACCAGTTTCCGACTCAATATAGAGGGTAACTGGCGTTTGAATTTACCATGGATATCTAATCTTTCGTACAGCGCGATGGCTCAGTACAGCCATTTAAAGGATTTTTCGCGGCTGCAGGTAACTTTAGGTACGGCAATGATGCCTTTCGGTGATTCCTACGTTGATAAAGAATATGTAGGAAATTTTCTTCAAGGAAATTATACGACAGAATATACAATCGATGGAAAGCCTCTCGAAATATATGCACAACTAAAAGGAAACAAATTATTTCAGTTCTCCAGCGATAATTATACAAATATAAAAGTCGGAGTGGATTTCAATTTGACAGATAATAATGGAAACGGAATGTCTTATCTACCCGGTTATCCTATATCTGCCGGTTCGGGAAATTCTATTCGTCCCAGGGCATATAAAGACGTACCTTCTATGAAAACTCTTTCGTATTTTATAGAAGACAGAACCGAGGCTAAACTGGGTAAAACAATGCTGACTGTGCAGGGTGGAGTACGTTTTTCGAACTTGTTTCTCGATCCGTTGTCATTACAGAACAATATCTGGATTGTAGAGCCTCGGGTAAATGTGAGTTATCAGTTGCTCAACCAATCTAATAACCGGTTATTTAAAGATTTGAGTATTGTAGGAGGATATGGTATTTCCTCTAAAGCACCTACTTTAATGTATCTGTATCCAAACAGTGCATATTTCGATGAAGTGGGACTTAACCGTTATAATCCGAATGATCCTTCTCAGTCGATGGCGATTATATCTACAAAGGTTATCAAAAATACAGCAAACCCTGATTTGAAACCAGCTCGGTCTCAAAAAGTGGAAGGAGGCCTTGCCGGAATGATCGGTCGTGTTAAGGGAAATGTTACCTTCTTTTATGAAAAGCATGATAACGAATTTTCTTTCAGGTCTTTGCCCTATAATATGTTGTTTAATAAATATACGATTCCTCAAGGTGGTACTTTACCTGTTTATAATGATGGTGTATTGAGTTACATCGATGCTTCGGGGCATACACAAATAGCACCTTCGGTAGTAGATACGACAATGTTTTCTTATGCTCGTCCTTCGAACAGCATACGTACGATAAAACGAGGTATAGAATATAGTTTCGATTTCGGTCAGATTCCTTATATACGTACCAGCCTGATTGTAGATGGGGCCTGGTTTTATATTAAACGACAGAATATGGAGAACAGCTATTCTATTATGGAGACGAGTATAAATAATGTCCGCCAGCAATATGCTGTATTGATGCCTGCCGGAAGCGGTAGTATAAATCAGCGAATT
Organism: Coprobacter tertius; assembly: GCF_024330105.1. Lineage (NCBI taxonomy): Bacteria > Pseudomonadati > Bacteroidota > Bacteroidia > Bacteroidales > Barnesiellaceae > Coprobacter > Coprobacter tertius. Next base: position 79,049 of record NZ_JANDHW010000001.1, on the reverse strand, counting down.
AATACCAACTTCAGATTTATTACTCATATTCCCCGATTGAAAATGATTTTTACGACAACAGCTCAGGTTGTGTGGAGCGAGAGTGTTCAAAATATTTATAAAGATAAAGACGGAAACGACCTATTTTATCATGCTGTCGTAGATAACGGTGGAAAAATGGAAGAACGTTTGCAGGTAAATCCGCTGGGTTATACCGATAGAAAAAATGATTTTATCCCCTGGAATGATCAATTGGCTTCATCTTCGGTTGGAAAACAAATGATATCGGGATACAGTAATCTGAAGTATTACGATAAAGAAAAATTTTCTCCATACGTTATGTTTAACTTTCGTCTTACGAAAGAATTCGGAAAATTACTTGAGTTGTCTTTTACAGCCAATAACTTCCTGAAAAGTTCGAAGCTCGTGAAGTATAAAACACGAGACGGATACCGACAAATGTATACCGATTTGTATTTCGGTGCGGAAATAAAAATAAAAATATAAATCAAATTCTAATAATTAAATTTTTAACCGATGAGAAAAAGTATAATTTCTATTTTGACACTGCTGGCAGTAGTCTTGGTGGTGTCTTGTTCCGACGATGATAATAAAGCGGCGGTAAAATATAAATTAACGGTAACGGTAAATCTGCCTTCGGATATAAACGCAGCTGATGTAACCGACTTGAAAGTAACTGTTAAAAACCAGTCGACTCAAGAAGAACTTATTGCGGATGTCGCAAATAACAAAGCTGAATTTACGCTGGCCGGCGGAGAATATAATATAATGGCTTCGGGTTCAGCCGGTAAATTTGCTATTAACGGATCGAAAGACCAGGTTGGGGTGTATGCCGATACCAATATTTCTATCGATATGGTTTCTGCGGTTTCGAGCGGATTGATTATTAAAGAAGTATATTATTCGGGAGCTCCTCTGCCACCTTATTATGTAACCGATCAATTTATCGAAATATATAATAATTCAGATAAAGTACAATACCTCGATAATGTAATGATCGGTGTGGTAATGTACATGAATTCTAAAACAGCTGTAGCCAATCAACCTTCTCTATGGGTCGATGGCCAAGGCAATCTGTTAGATCGCTATCCTATTTACAATTATCTGATGGCTTTCCCCGGAACAGGCCAGAGCTATCCGCTGGAACCCGGTAAAAGTGTTGTAGTTGCACAGAATGCCGTAAATCATCATGCACAAAACCCTAACTCTCCGGTTGATCTGAGCAATGCCGACTGGGAAACTTTTGTACCCGGAAAAGGGGATACCGATAATGAAAACGTGAAGAATCTCGATGTAATCTATGGGAATGGTCTGGCTCAGAAAGATTTTGCTATGGGCCTGTTTATAAATCCTCTTATTATCGCTAAATTACCGGAGGGGACCACTCCTGCAGATTTTGCTGCTGATGAAAGTAACTTCATGGCTGAACCGACAACTGGCCGGAGCGATTTATATATCATGATTCCGAGTAAATATGTTTTGGACGCTATCGATATCGTAGATGGATCAGATGCTGTAAATTACAAGCATATTCTGAATGTGGATGATGCCGGTATAGTAAAAACTCCCGGTTCATTTACCGGAAAAAGCATACGTCGTAAAGTGGTTTCTATCGAAAACGGACGTGTAAAATATAAAGATACGAACAACTCATCGGTAGATTTCCTTATCGATCAGACTCCTACTCCGGGTGTTCAACCGACAACCGTTGATGAATAATATTTATGGTGGAAAAGTGATGGTGGCGGAAGTTATTTCGACGCCACACTTTTCTTTTATTAAAAACAGAATACTTTTATTCAGCTTTTCTTAATTACTTGTTTATTTAAAGAAAAGATTATGTTGCTAAAAATAAAATCGGTTATCCTTGTGTCGATGTTTTCCCTGATGGTATTTGCTCAGGAAAAAAGTACTTATCCTTATTACCGGGATGCTTTGTATCTGGGGAATATATATTCGGGAAGCACCAATCCGGTAGCGATCTCTCATGCACCCTTTCTTTCGATTGCCGATATCGGTATAAAATATCATTTTGAAGATGGTGATTTCAGAGCAAAGGATCAGACCGGTAAAGAGACAGGATTCGATGTTTCGATGTGGGGAATTAAAAAATTTAACCGAATTTCTTTTGAAGGAGGTATCTCTTATTATAATGATGTGCAGCGTGATAAATCGTGGAATACGACATTATTTATCGCTCCGTCTAATCCGTTTATTCTCGCCGACTCTGTGGCGAGTCGTTATAATGTAGAAAGATTCAGCCTTAATGGGGGATTTGCATATGAGATATCCCCGATGGTGAAACTCGGATTACGCGCATTTTATGAAGTAGGGAGTTCGGCTGACCAGACCGACCCGCGTCCCGATACGAAAGCGATGAAATTTCGCATCAATCCAGGGCTTACGTTTGCATTGAGTCGTTATTGGGAATTAGGTATTTCGGGAGAATACAGAATGATGAACGAACAAACAGATTATACTTGTGTACGTACCGAGAAAAATTATACATTTTTTCTTTTTAGTGGATTGGGAACTTATTTGGGTCGTACCGGAGTATCTTACAGTCGTCAATATAAAGGACGGGCTTACAATGGTGCTTTACAAGCGGTATTTGCAAACGGCTTTATCTCGAATATGATCGAGGCCGGTATCGATCGCAATCAGGAAGAAGCCATCGATGGAGGAAAATCAGATAAATTTTTAGGAGGAAAATACAACAATTCGACTTTTTTTGTAACTGAACGTTTTCAGGTAAGAAGCGAACGGTTGTACCACAATATAACACTCGATGCCCTATATTCCGATTCGAAAGGAACTTGGTATAATCAAAAGCAAATGAATAGCGATACCGGGGAAGGTTATTGGGAGGTTATGTCGAGTGAAATAAAACATAAAGAAAAAACCATGACAGCTCGTTTAGGCTATCGTATGGATATAATGAGGGGCGAAACGCCTACTCTTACCTGGTCGGTTACTCTCGGATACGGAAAGACTGAAACACATAATTATCCTGAAGATTATACGGCAAATCACAGCTATATGAATGTGAAAGCCGATATAGCTAAACATTTTAATATCAAAAAAAGTGTATTTACGGTTTCGCTTTATGGCAATTACCGTAATAAGCTATCTGCTGATCTCGATACCCGGGATTTACGTATTTATAATGAATTTACTCTACCCATGTGGGGTTATACGACTGCTTCAGCTGTGGGTGCAGGAGGAGAACTCAATGTAAGATTACCGTTGCCTTTTAAGGGTTTTACATCCTATCTGGGAATGTTTGCCAGAGGAGGTTATATTACTTGTCTCTCGAGTGAATATGAGCCTTTGAAGAACGCTAACCGAAGTCATGTAAATGCAGGCGTGAACTTTATATTTTAAACAACAACAATTTTAATATAGAATAGAGAATGAGAAAAGTCTTTGGAAGATATATGGCGTTGATCGCCTTTTTATCTATGATACCTGCAGCTTTGCTGGCAAAACAGCATGGTTTTGCGATTGTGATCGATCCTAAAAGTTATGCTGAAGCTCGTACTGAAGTAGATGCCTATGCGCATTCTATCGAAAACTCGGGCTTGAAAACATTTATTGTGGAAGATAAATGGGGGGTTCCCGATTCGATACGAGCCTGTTTGATTTCTATGTATAAGCAAAAAGATTATCCGATAGAAGGAGCCGTTTTTGTAGGTGATATTCCTATTGCTATGGTAAGAGATGCGCAACATATGACGAGTGCTTTTAAAATGAATCAGGAAACATTCGATCGTAAATTATCATCGGTTCCTTCCGATCGGTTTTACGATGATTTCGATCTGCAATTCAAATATATCGACCGAGATAATGACGAACCTCTTTATTTTTATTATTCACTCACTCCCGAGTCGTCTCAACACCTTTCTCCCGAGATTTATACCGGACGTATAAAACCGGGAGATTCTGACGGTACTTCGCGTTACGAAAAATTACGTCGTTACCTGCGTAAAGCGGTGGCACAAAAAGTTTCTGGAAATGTACTCGATCAAATGATGTATTTCAGCGGTCATGGTTATATTTCGGAATCGATGATGGCCCGTATCGATGAAAAAATAGCTATTCTCGAGAATTTTCCTTGGTTGAAACAGCAGAAAAACGGAATTGAATATATCGATCATCTACGTGATAAATATGTTAAATTCAGATTAATGAACGAATTGCAACGGCCCGATCTCGATTTGGCTGTTTTGCATCATCATGGAGATAAAGATATTCAATATCTCAATAACCTGCCACTGCCTCATGGTACAAAAGAGGAGATAGAATCTATAAAAATATATTTGCGTGAATCGCTTCGCCATGCTAAGGAAAGAGGAAAAAGCGTTGATAGTATACAGGTAGTGCTTAAAAATCGTTTCGATGTGCCTGATAGTTGGTTTTCAGGAGCTTTTGATCCGAAAGTAAAACGTGCCGATTCTTTACATATCGATAATCTCGACCTCTATCTGGCAGATTTTAAAATCTATAACTATAACCCGAATGTACGTTTTGTAATATTCGATGCATGTTTCAATGGTTCGTTCCATCTTGATAACAGTATTGCCAATGCTTATATTTTCAGTGACGGAGAAACGGTCGCTGCTACGGCAAATAGTGTAAATGTACTGCAAGATAAATGGATAGATCGTTATGCCGGTTTGGTAGGTCTTGGAATGCGTGTGGGGAATATGGTAAAATATAATCCCTATCTCGAATCTCATCTTATTGGGGATCCCACATTTTCGTTTACCCCGGCTGTAAAGGTATTCGATATAAATGATGCTTTGGTAAACGCCTCTTCTTCATTTTGGGAAAAACAATTAAAGAATAGTCCTTATCCTGCTGTACGCAGTATGGCGATAGAAAAACTGATGCAATCGGGGAAGATGACTTCGGCTCGTTTGCTCGATATTTTTAAAAACAGTTCCGATGATATTGTAAGGGTACAATGTTTGGTAAGTTTGTCTGAAATAAATGATGATAATTTTATTCAGTGTCTCGATTTGGCAATGGATGATAGTTATGAGATGGTACAGCGTTTTGCAATGAATTTTATTGCAAAATCTGGAGACGAACGTCTGATACCGGCTATTGTACGTACTATGATCCGGAATAATACAGCCGAAAGAATCGAGTTTAGTGTGAAACAAGCGATGGCGCTTTATGATAAGAAAAAGTTGCTGGATGAATTCGATCGTCAGTTCGCCAAAACTACACAATACAGCGACAAGGATGGGGTGAGGAAAGCTATCAGGCATTCTATCGAGGTGCAAGGAGGTCGGTGGGCTAAAAATGCTGAAGAAATCGTTGCAAAAGATACAAAGCGGAAAACTCGGTTACAGGATATAAGATCGTTGAGGAATTATACGGTACATTATTGTGTTCCCGAATTACTGGCTTACGTACAGAGTGCAAATGATGAAGAAATTCAGGTAAACCTTCTCGAAGCTCTCGGATGGTATAATTATTCTTATCAGGCTCCTGAAATTGCTAAGGTGGCACTGAGTATGAGTAAAAATAATAGTTATTCTGAAGCAATAAGAAATGAAGCCTTGAAGACGTATAACCGTTTGACGGGTCATTGATGAGGTAAGAGATGAAAAAGAAAAAATATTTAAATAAAAATGCTGGATGGTTTGTTTTACTTTTTGCGGCGGTTTTCTCCGTACAAGCGCAACAACATCCTGTATATCCGGTAAAAGTTCCCAATGCGGCTGAAAAGGCCGTATTGGATGCTGTTCCGGTATGGAGAGGCGGTTTGTCCCGTGCAGTCGATTTGCCCGATGGTGTAGATAATTCGTTGAAAAAATATTTTCCTCCTGTTTTTTCCCAACAGGGTAATTCTTGTTCACAGGCTTCGGGTATTCGATATATGTTTACTTATGAGATAAATCGGCTCCTCGATCGGGAAGTAGTAGATAATAACCAGATATTCAGTTATTTTTATACTTGGAATTTTTTAAATGACGGGAAGGACGAAGGGAGTTTTCCCGAAATGGGACTTAACCTGACTAAAAAAAACGGGGCGATGACGCTTGCCGATATGCCGGATATTAGTGCTGATAAAAGGTGGCAATCGGGTTACGATAAATATTTAAGGGCAATGCATTACCGAACGAAAAGCATTTCGAAGATTCCGATGAAAACAAAAGAAGGGATAGAACAAGTAATGCGCTATTTGTATGACCGGGGAGATGGAAGTTCTTCGGGTGGAGTTGTGACTTTTTCGTGTAAGGCAGCAAATTTTACGCCGGCAACTTATACCGGCACTTCGGTTACCGGTATAAAAAAATATATCGATCGCTTACCCGATGACGGAGCTCACGCATTGACAATTGTAGGATATGATCGTACAGTGAGTTTCGATCTAAATGGAGACGGTGCGATACAAGAAGATGAAAAAGGTGCTTTTATTTTTGTAAATTCTTGGGGAACCTGGTGGGGAGATCAGGGAAAATCATATTTCCCATTTAAATTTTTCCTCGATCCGGTTGAGAATGGCGGTCTTTCCGAAAGCGATGCTACGGCTACCTGTATGACTCCTGAAATACACGAGCCTAAGATTGTATTTAAAGTAAAATTGAATTATACATCGAGAAACGATCTTAGTTTTACTCTCGGAGTGGCAGATGGAGAGGACGCCGACGTGCCTGAATATTCTATGGCGGTAGATATAATGAGCCGGCAGGGAGGCGATTTTCCCATGCAAGGATATGCATATCTTGCTAATGCAAATGAAATGGAGGTTGCATTGAATTTTACCGATATGCTGCCTCGTATGGAATCGTTTAAGAAACCGAAATATTTTCTTGAGGTAAGGCAGATCGTTAACGGAGAAAAAGGAAGTGGTATGATAGAACATTTCTCGGTAGTCGATTACAGGTCTGGAAGTGAAAATCCTAAAGAATTTGTTTGTGAAAATGCGGAAGGAACGGTTATAAAAGGAGCGACTAAATTGACGGTTGCCACTACAGCTCCCCGAACTTCGGTATCTTGTAGTCCCGAACAATGGAAGGATAAAGAAACTCAAAAAGTGAAGTCGGGCATTTTCTTTATGAAAACAGCCGATGGCCGCTATGTAAAAGTACAATTTACAGGATATGATAAGAATACGGGAAAAGCGACTTTCCGTTATTTCTATCAGGGTGATGGAAGCCGTAATTTAAGGAGGTAAGAATATGAAAAAATGGATATTTATTATTTTTGCTGTATGTTTGTTATCGGCTTGTAACGATGATAATGATGGCTCAGGTGATAAAGTGGCCATTGAAAATATGGTGACTTTGCCGTTGGCGGATGAATCGAAGTGGACCTATTTTTCGTTTGTAAAAGGGAGTATTGTCGGTTATAGTGCGTTCGATTCGGAAGAAGAAGATCGTCAGTGGGCGTCTCGTAATGACTGGGATATTGCTTTCTGCGGTGAACGTATGAAAACCAATAGCGGTACTTCGGGAAAAGGTAACGGAGGCGTCATTTATCATGAAAATGTAACGTATGACGAAGCCACCGAGGCTCCCGCTTCGGGATATAGTGTCGATGTGGAAACTCCTCTTGGTCAATAATCGTTATTTCAGGAGGGATATATAAAAACAAGCGGCATTAAAATATATTTTAATGCCGCTTGTTTTTATAGTATGATCGTAAAACTTATTTGATGTAGTCACTCCAGTTAGTCAATGCCATATCTCCCGATTTGATAAATTCGTTGTGGAACCCGAAGCAAGCACTTAGCGTGTGAGGCGTGTGGGTTTTAGTTGCAGAAAGTTTCAGATAATCCCGTAATAATCCTTTATACATGGGGTGAGCACAATTATCGATAATAGTTTGAGCTCTTTCAATCGGAGATTTTCCCCGAAGGTCGGCAATACCTTGTTCTGTAATGATAATATCCACCGAGTGCTCACTGTGGTCGAGGTGTGAGACCATAGGAACGATCGCGCTTATCTTCCCATTTTTTGCAACAGAGGGACAGGTAAAGATTGAAAGATAGGCGTTACGGGTGAAGTCTCCCGAGCCTCCGATACCGTTCATCATTTTTGTTCCGGTAACATGTGTACTGTTTACATTACCGAAGATATCGGCTTCGAGAGCTGTATTAATCGTAATAATACCCAAACGGCGTACGATTTCGGGATGATTACTGATTTCTCCGGGGCGGATGACCAGTTTATTACGGAAGAAATCGAGATCGGCAAATACTTCATCGACCAACTTATTACTGATTGTGAGAGAACAGCAGCTGGCAAATTTACATTTGCCTTCTTTCATCAGGCCGATAACAGAATCCTGTACGACTTCGGTATACATTTCGAATGCCGGTATATCGGGATTGTTTCCTAATCCGCTCAATACTGCATTTGCAACATTTCCTACACCCGACTGAAGAGGAAGAAATTCGCGAGGAATAAGGCCTGACTTATGTTGTGAGGCAAGAAAATTACAAACATTTTCTCCTATTTTTTCGGTGACTTCATCTACCGGAGAAAACTCTTTTACATTATCATAAAGGTCGCTTTCTACGATACCCACAATTTTCTTCGGATCGACTTTTAAAATTTCGCTTCCAATGCGATCACTTGGTTTATAAATAGGTATTTCTCTACGATGAGGCGGATTAAGTGGCTGATACAGATCATGGAAACCTCTCAGCGATTTGGGGTTATGATGATTGAGTTCTATAATAATTTTATCAGCCATATCGCAGAAAGTGGGTGATGCACCTACTCCGATTCCAAGAACGATTTCTCCTTGTTCGGTCACATCAGCCGCTTCTATAATTGCTGTATTTATTTTACCATAAAACCCATACCGTGTATTTTGTGCCATTTCCGAGAGATGAACGTCGAAATATGAGGTCTCGTTATTATTTATCGAATTGCGCATGTCTTTACATGACTGGTATGGAGTACGTTTGTAAACAGCTTTTGCTCTTGATAAAGTTCCGTCTACAAAGTCGTTGGTAGATGCACCGGTAAAGACATTAATCCGGAACGGGCGGCCTGCTTCGTGTTCTTTTTCTGCTTTTTGGGCGATTTCGGGAGCTACAACTTTCGGAGTGCCGGCTGCCGTAAATCCGCTAAATCCAACGGTATCGTTATTATGAATATGAGAAGCGGCTTCCTCCGCTGAAATAAACTTTAAAGACATAGTTTCTGTGTATTTTATTAGGCGTTAGAATTAATTTCGCGACGAAATTAATTAATTATCTTCAAAAAGAGTATCTTGAATAAATAAAAGTCGTTTTATATCTGAAATTTACGGGATAATACTTCGGAATTTATAACTGCCCGTTGTAAGTCCTCGGTATCTTTAAACCACCCGGAAGAATTCTCTTCATTATCGTAATCGAGGTTGGGAACCATTTCTATTTCTTTGGCGTTAGCTACTTCTTCGGGTATTTCTTTTTTTATTTCCTTCTTTCTTTTTTTTTCTTCGGATAAGATGGGTATAGGCTGTGGCTGCTTTTTCTCTTGAGGCATAAAAATATCTTCCCAGGTAATTTCTTTCTCCGGGTTTACGTTTTGTTCTTCAGGAATTTGTGCATTCTGATTTTTCTTTACTTGTTCGTTGGCTTTAATAACCGATCGTATAACGAAAAATAAAATAATAATTAATATGATCCAGAGATTCATATGCTTTTTGTATTTTTGTACCCCAAATGTACGAATTATTCACGTATAATCAAACCTACTGAATTAAAAATAGATAAGGGTAGTTTCACAACTACCCTTATCCGGTTTAACCTAAACCTTAACTATGAAAAATTTTCATAATGTTTACCGTGCAAAAATAAGAGTAAATTATTAAGACTCAAATATATTGTTGCTTTTTGATAGTTTTTGGCATTAAATTTTTGCATAATATAATTTTTATACATAAAATAATTTACAAATGAAAGATTTCACAGGAGTAGACTTAAAATCTGCGACCGGAAACGGAGACAAAAAATTATTTATCGAGACCTATGGTTGTCAGATGAATGTAGCTGATAGTGAAGTTGTAGCTTCTGTAATGAAAATGCAGGGCTACGAATTATGTTCGTCGATTGACGAGGCAGATGCTGTTTTTGTAAATACCTGTTCTATACGGGATAATGCAGAACAGAAAATATTTTCTCGTTTGCTGTATTTTAATGCTTTGCGAAAAAGAAAAAAGGCGTTGATTGTGGGAGTTCTCGGTTGTATGGCCGAACGTGTAAAGGATACGTTGATAAAAGAGCACCAGGTCGATCTGGTCGTAGGCCCCGATGCATATCTCGATCTGCCTAATTTGGTTGCGGCTGTAGAACGGGGAGAAAAAGCGATGAATGTAAATTTGTCGGTAACCGAGACTTATCGTGAAATTATACCTTCACGTATTGGTGGTAACCGTATATCGGGATTTATCTCTATTATGCGAGGGTGCAATAATTTTTGTTCATATTGTATTGTTCCTTATACGCGGGGACGTGAAAGAAGTCGCGATCCGGAAAGTATATTGAACGAATTGGCCGACTTGAAATCGCGCGGATTTAAAGAAGTTACGTTATTAGGCCAGAATGTAAATTCGTTCCGTTTCGAAAAGGAAAACGGTGAGATTGTTACTTTTTCTCGTTTACTTGAACTGGTTGCCATTGCTGCCGGAGAAGGTATGCGGGTACGGTTTACGACTTCGCACCCCAAAGATATGGAAGACGGTATACTCGAAACAATAGCTCGATATGGGAATATTTGCAAACATATACATCTTCCTGTACAGTCGGGCAGTAGTCGTATCTTGAACCTAATGAACCGAAAATATACTCGTGAATGGTATTTGGGGCGGATAGAGGCAATACATCGTATTATACCGGATTGCGGCATTACGACCGATTTGTTCAGTGGGTTTCACTCTGAAACTGAAGAAGATTTTGCCGAAACGTTGTCTCTGATGAGAGAGGTAGGTTTCGATGCTTCTTTTATGTTTAAATATTCAGAACGTCCTGGTACTTATGCTTCGAAAAATCTTCCTGATAATGTTCCCGAAGAAGTAAAGGTGCGTCGTTTACAGGAAATGATCGATTTGCAAAACGAACTTTCGGCAGAAAGCAACCACCGAGATGTCGGTAAAATTTTTGAAGTTTTGGTAGAAGGATATTCCAAGCGATCGAGAGAGGACTTATTCGGCCGTACACAGCAGAATAAAGTAGTCGTGTTCCCTAAAAAAAATTATCGTATCGGTGATTTTGTGAGAGTGAAGATTACCGGATCTTCTTCGGCTACCTTGCTTGGTGAACCGATAGATTGATTTTGTGACATAAAAAGGGCACCGGAAATTTTTCCGGTGTTTTTAAGTACAAAAATTGTATGAGTAGTAACAATTGTCTCTGGACTCGTAGTTTTTTTGCGGTTTGCGGAGGAAATTTTTTATTGTTTTTCGCTTTTTATCTTTTATTACCGGCATTACCGATGTATTTGCTGGATAATTTTTCGGTGTCGAAATCCACGGTAGGCGTAATCCTTTCTTCATATACGATAACGGCTTTGCTTATACGTCCTTTTGCCGGCTATATGGTCGATTCGTTCTCGCGAAAACAATTATTATTGGTTTGTTATTTTGCCTTTACTTTGTTTTTCGGTGGTTATTTACTGGCTGGTACGGTACTTGTGTTTGCGGCAATAAGGGCAGCTCACGGATTGGCTTTCGGTACGGTTACCGTATCGAACAGCACGGTAGCCATAGATATTATGCCTTCGCATCGTAGGGGAGAAGGCATCGGTTATTACGGGGTAAGCAGTAATTTGGCAATGGCAACAGGTCCGACGGTTTCGATGTATTTGCTCGACGCATTCCATAATTATGATTATTTGTTCGGTATCTCGTTGATTTCATGTGTGTTGGGTTTTATATGTGTCACAACGATAAAAATGCCGGTAAAAGATAAAGTAAAACCGGAAGTAAAAGAACCTTTATCGCTCGACCGTTTTTTTCTGATAAAAGGAATTCCCGGTGTAATCGCACTATTTCCTCTTTCTTTCAGTTATGGGGTACTTTCTACCTATTTGGCTGTTTACGGAAAAGAAGAAGTAGGAATAGAGTCGGGTGCCGGATTATATTTTATGATGATGGCCGGCGGATTGATATTTTCGCGTCTTACTTCCGGCCGTTGGTTAAACAAGGGGTATATTACCCGTATTATAACTTTCGGAGTCATTTTTCTTTTTCTCGGATACAGTGTGTTTATATTTCTGAAAAATCCGGTCGGATTTTATCTTTCTGCAGCCGTGCTCGGTATGGGATATGGTTTTATTTGTCCTTCTTTTCAGACCCTATTTATTAATCTTGCGCCTCATAACCAGCGTGGGACGGCTAATTCTACTTATTTTACGGCATGGGACCTCGGGCTGGGTTGCGGGGTACTTGTGGGAGGGAGTATCGCAGAAATGGCCGATTATTCTGCAGCTTATTTATTTTCACTCTTTTTGGTTGTTTTGGGATTTGTTTTTTTCAGGTTATTTACGGCTTCGCATTTTAACAGAAATAAATTGAGGTAATTGTAATCCTGAAAAACAATTTACTGAAATTCGTTAAAAGATTAAAATAAAAGGTCTTAAATCCGTAATTTATTTGTTCTTTTGCATAAAATTCCGGGTAAAGCGTTCTTTTGTAAAAGAATAAGGTAGTATATACCGGAATGTATGACTTTAATTTTTTTGTATACAGTATTTTATACTGTTATTTACAACGAGTATATTGCATTTCGGTATCATAATTTCCGAAAATAATATAAAGGTAAAAAGATAAAAGAAAAGATGAGCGAATCGAAAAACGGCAAACACATAACATTCTTTAATGCCCGGCTTACTTCTACTATCAGTATTTCACTGGTTTTATTTATTCTTGGTGTTATCGCTCTTATGGGAATCGTAACGACCCAGTTGACTATGTTTGTAAAAGAAAATATCGGTTTTTCGATCGTGATGAAAGACTCGGCCAAGGAAGCCCATATAAAGCGCCTTCAAAAAAAGCTCGATACGGCACCTTATGTGAGGGCTACTCAGTTTATATCGAAAGAAGATGCTTTGAAAGAACTGGAAATTGAAATTGGTGAAAATCCGGAGGATCTTTTGGGAATGAATCCTTTGAAAGCATCGATCGAGGTAAAATTGAAGTCTGATTATGCTAATGCAGACAGTTTGCAGTGGATCGAGAAGAGTATACGTCGGGGAACGAATGCGATCGATAATATTATTTATCAGAAAGATCTTATTCAAAAGGTAAATGATAATGTACGCCGTATAAGTCTTATTCTTTTTGTATTGGCATTGGTACTTATGCTTATTTCTTTTGCCCTTATCAGCAATACGATACGATTAACCGCTTATTCGAAGCGATTTATTATACATACAATGAAATTGGTGGGAGCCACTCCGGGATTTATACGTAAACCGTTTATTCTTTCGAATATCGTAAACGGCATAATCGCAGCATTTATCGCTATGGCATTGCTGGGCGGTTGTATTTATTACCTGATGAATGAAATAGATAATTTTTCTACTTTGGTGACCATGTCTTCCTTGCTCGGGGTATTTGCCATCGTATTGTTGATGGGAATTGTCTTGACGGCAATATCGGCTTATTTTGCGGTAAACCGTTACATTCGTATGGGCCGGGATGAACTTTATTATATTTAAATTTCTATATAAAAAAGATAGATTTATTATATATCAACCCTTTATCATATTAAATATGGATATTCAGAAATTTGCTTTAGGGAGACAGAATTTTATACTTATCGGTATAGCTTTTGTAATGATTATTCTTGGTTTTGCTCTGATGGCCGGTCCCGGTTCTACTCCTGAGCATTTCAATCCCGATATTTTTAGTGTGCGCCGTATCGTTATTGCTCCGGCAATATCTTTTCTGGGATTTGTTTTCATGATTTTTGCAATCATGAGAAAACCGAAATAATAGACCGATAAGACAAGATGGAGGAGTTAAATTTATTTCAAACCATTATTATCGCAATAGTGGAGGGACTGACCGAATATCTTCCGGTATCTTCTACCGGCCATATGATTATTGCCCAGCATTTGTTAGGCGTTCCCTCGAGTGAGTTTGTAAAGGCGTTTACGGTGATCATACAGTTTGGAGCGATTTTGTCGGTAATCGTGTTGTATTGGAAACGTTTTTTCAGGCTTAACCCCTGTAAGATATTCGATGCCGAAGCTGTCATTGGCAAAACGGGTGCTTCGAAATGGGTTGTTTATGGTAAACGGTTTCTGTATAAATATGATTTTTATTGGAAATTGCTGATTGCCTTTATTCCTGCCGCTTTTTTCGGTTTATTATTTAGTGATTATATCGATATGATGCTCGAGAGTGTAGGGGTAGTTGCGGTAATGTTAGTTATCGGTGGTATCGTCATGTTGTTTGTCGATAAGTGGTTTGCCCGGGTTTCTGCCGATCAGACCATAACAAAGAAAAGAGCATTTAAAATCGGTCTTTTTCAGTGTATTGCCATGATTCCGGGGGTATCCCGTTCGATGGCGACTATCGTAGGAGGTATGGCGCAGAAGCTCACCCGAAAGAATGCGGCGGAATTCTCGTTTTTTTTGGCTGTTCCTACTATGTTCGCAGCAACAGCGTATAAGCTGGTTAAACTGGTTGGTTCCGAAAATGGAGTTCAGATATTGCGGGAGAATATGACCACGCTTATTGTGGGAAATGTAGTCGCTTTTATAGTCGCTTTACTTGCGATAAAGTTTTTTATCAGTTTTGTAACCAAATATGGTTTTAAAGCGTTTGGTTATTATCGTATTATTGTGGGAGGTGTCATTATTGTAATGATGTTACTCGGGTATGAATTAGAAATCGGCTGATAAATGGATTTTCTGGAAGGAGAAGTATTATATTTCGATAAACCTCTGCACTGGACCTCATTTAATCTGGTAAAACGTGTGCGTGCTAAAATCATGCATAAACTGAAAATAAAGAAGATTAAAGTAGGGCATGCGGGTACTCTCGATCCTTTGGCAACGGGCGTAATGATTATATGTACGGGAAAAGCGACTAAACTGATCGAAAGTTTCCAATATAAAACCAAAGAATATGTGGCGACACTAAAGTTGGGGGCTACCACACCGTCGTTCGATCTCGAAACGGAAATAGATGCTACTTACCCGATTGAACATATCTCCCGGGAAGAAATCGAGAAAATTTTGCAGTCGTTTGTAGGAGTTATTCAACAGGTACCGCCGGTATATTCAGCTTGTAAAGTCGATGGACGCAGGGCTTACGATTTTGCCCGAAATGGCGAGGAGGTAGAATTGAAGGCGAAAGAGCTTGTTATAGACGAAATAGAATTATTAGAAGAAAATTTGCCTGATATAAAAATACGTGTAGTATGTAGTAAAGGCACTTATATAAGAGCTTTGGCCCGGGATATCGGACGTGCGTTGGGTAGCGGTGCGCATTTAACGGCGCTCGTGCGTACGAGAGTGGGGGAAGTAAGACTTGGAGATTGCTATCATGTAGAGCAAGTCGATGAGATTATGGAACAGGCTCGGCAGGAGATGCTTGCCCGGGAAGAACAGGAACAAAAAGGAAATTAAATAATAAGAAAAGTATGAAGTTATCGCAGTTCAAATTTAAGTTGCCCGAAGAGCAGATTGCTCTTTATCCGGCCAAGAACAGAGATGAATCGCGTTTGATGGTCGTCCATCGTAACACGGGTGAGATAGAACACCGTATTTTTAAAGAAATACTGGATTATTACGATGATAAAGACATATTTGTATTTAACGATACGAAAGTATTTCCGGCCCGTCTTTATGGGAATAAGGAGAAAACCGGTGCTAAGATTGAGGTTTTTCTGTTACGTGAGCTGAATGAGGAAAATCGATTATGGGATGTATTAGTCGATCCCGCCCGTAAAATTCGTATCGGAAACAAACTGTATTTCGGCGATGATGATTCTATGGTAGCTGAGGTAATCGATAATACTACCTCTCGGGGACGTACCCTTCGGTTTTTGTTCGATGGCACTCATGACGAATTTAAAGAGGCGTTGTATAAACTGGGTGAAACTCCTCTTCCTCGTTATATCAATCGTCCCGTAGAGCCTGAAGACGAAGAGCGTTATCAGAATATATTCGCGCGAAATGAAGGTGCGGTCGTTGCTCCGGCAGCAGGTTTACATTTTAGTCGTGAGTTATTAAAACGGATGGAGATAAAGGGAATCGAATATAATTTCCTTACATTACATTCGGGATTAGGTAATTTCAGAGAGATCGATGTAGAAGATCTTACTAAACATAAAATGGATTCGGAGCAAATGCTCGTGACTCCGGAATTGGTTAATTTTGTGAATAACGCTAAAGATGAAAATCGGCAGGTTTGTGCAGTAGGAACTTCGGTGATGCGTGCGATAGAGAGTACGGTGAGTACCGACGGGCATTTGAAAGCATATTCGGGTTGGACGAATAAATTTATTTTCCCTCCCTATGATTTTACAGTTGCTACAAGCTTGGTCAGCAATTTCCATATGCCTTTATCGACTATGCTGATGATGGTTGCCGCATTCGGTGGATATGATTTGGTTCTCGAAGCCTATAATGTCGCTTTGAAAGAAAAATATCGTTTCGGAGCTTATGGTGATGCAATGTTGATACTCGATCGTTGAGGAGGTTCGAATAAAAGTATAATTATGGCAGAGTTATTTTTGGGTTTGGGTACTAATCTGGGCGATAAAAAAAATAATCTTATAACAGCCATACACAAAATAGAAGAGCAGGTGGGTGTTGTTGTCGCCCGATCTGCTCTTTTTTATTCCGAGCCGTGGGGCTTTCAATCTCTCCATTCATTTATTAATCAGGTCATTTGTGTAGAAACGTCTTTTTCTCCTTATCAGATACTCGAGACGACCCAGCAGATCGAAAGAGATATGGGACGTCTCGATAAATCAGTCGGGGGGGTATATCATGATCGTATTATCGATATCGACTTGCTTGCCTATGACTCCCTTATAATAAGTACACCTCAGCTAACTTTGCCGCATCCGGGACTTTACAACAGACCCTTCTTTTCTGTTCCTTATCGGGAATGTCTTAAAATTATGGGAAAATCCATTTGATATTTATCCTATTATATTAGTATAGTAGTAAACTAATATAATAGGATTTTGTTATTTTTTTGTATAAAATTAGGTAGTATTTATATCGATATGACTGTCGATAATCAGTATATAGAAGTCGGTTATATGATGTGGTGTTACTAATTGCTTAAATATTAATTTTATATGGGCTTTATTTTTTTATAAAATAAATTTGGATATAAAATATATTTATTTACATTTGTGCTGAATTCATTACAAATATTTATAAATCCATGAAAAAACATGCCTGTTTCGCGGGGTTATTGTTATTTTTTTCACCAGTCTCCGCACAGCTCACGTATGAAAATAATAGGATAGTAGCCGGAGATGAGGTGACTAAACAATTCATCAGTTATAAAGATTCGGGTCGTTCGGGAGAATCTTGCTTATGGGATTTCTCCGAATTTTCGGTACAAGACGGCTCTTATGAGGTGTATTATACCGGATCTTCAGATACTTTGTTAATTGCCCGGGAACATAATACATCTTATTATTATCGGCTCCGAGGCGATAGTTTGCTTCTTCAAGGTCTCGAAAATCGGGAAACCCTTATTCGACATAAAATACCCGAACTGCTACTTCGTTACCCGATGGCTTACGGGGATTCATTGGGAGGATATTTCCATGCGACAGGATTGTATTGTGACAAGCTGCGACTCGAGGAAGGAGGATATGTTTATACTCGAGCTGACGCTTCGGGATTGTTGGTGCTTCCTTCGAAAGATACCCTTCGAAATGTATTGCGGACACATACGGTAAAACGTTTTGTCGAAGAGCATGTCCCAGTTGTTTTTTCCGAAACA
This sequence comes from Coprobacter tertius, assembly GCF_024330105.1. Taxonomy (NCBI): domain Bacteria; kingdom Pseudomonadati; phylum Bacteroidota; class Bacteroidia; order Bacteroidales; family Barnesiellaceae; genus Coprobacter; species Coprobacter tertius. The sequence goes on along the minus strand of NZ_JANDHW010000001.1, from coordinate 61,115 downwards.
AAAGACAGTTTGCAACAAATTTATCCGGTAACGGAAGATAGCATACGTTATCGTTTGGCAACCGATACTTTGCAAATGGAAACCCAAACATTTCGTTGGTATGCACCCGGGTATCGTTATCCGGTATTTGAAACCGTTATTCATAGTGAAATTGCGGGGTTGCGATGCGATACGGTATTTGCAGCGAGTTTTTTTTGCTCTCCAAATGAACAAACTTATCTGAATGACTCGGTGAATACGGCTCTACGAGATAGTCTTGTACAAGAAGCTGAAGGCTTGCGAGAGATCCCCGGGGCGGAGAATCCGGTTCTTCCGGGGATGAAAAAGAAGAACCGTCATCCGATTGATGAGGTTTATTATAATTTTTACCCCAATCCGGTTAAAGAGGTTTTACAGGTAGAAATTTATTTGCCGGAGCCTGTACAAGTAGATTATGCGATATTTACAATTACAGGTGAGTTGATTTATCGTGATCGCCAAGACAGAGCCGAGGGAACAGTGAAGCGAGAAATCGATTTTACGAACCGTAACCGGGGAGAATATCTTTTGTACATAAAAGCAGGTGAAAAAGAAATAAGCGAGAAAATTCTGAGAAGATAAGAAAGTGATAGAATTCAATAAAGACAAGAAAGAGAAAACAAATAGTATGAAAACACGAATGTTAACGGCCGCTATCGTTTGCTTGCTGGCTTTGTGCAGTAAAAGTATCGCCCAGGATACCGACCCTATTTCGGTAAGCCGGCCCGAAATATTGCCTACTACACCTGCGGCAGCGGCTTTGATACGAAATGTTACTTATCCGGTAAATTATAGTTCGGGATTGGTTGATATCAATATTCCGATTTATGAAATAAAGATCGGTGAAATTACGCTTCCTATCGCACTGAGTTATCATGCATCCGGATTTCGTCCTAACAGTACGGGTAAAAGTTGGGTAGGCGAAGGTTGGTCGTTGAGTGCCGAACCGTCTATATCCCGTTCGATAGCAGGGCAGGATGATTTCGATACTTATGGATATTATTCAATGGGTTGTTCTTCTAAACGAAATGATGTAAATTTCTTATATAAATGGGCAAAAGGTGAAGATGATGGCCAACCCGATCAGTTTTTTTATAGTTTGATTGATAAAAGCGGTAGTTTTTATTTTTCGTATAAGCGGGATAATGATACCCGGGTTATAAAAACGCATCCTTACCAACCGGTAGAGATAACAACCAATCGTTTTGAGTCTTCCCGTTTTGGTCATGAATTCCACATTACCGATGAAAATGGGTTTCAATATCATTTCGGCCGTTCTATATCAGGAAATAAAATTTATATGGAAAGGTCGGCTACTTCTTATAATGTTTTACAAGATGCTACCGACTGGAAAGTAATATCATGGAAGGGAACTGAAATTATTTCTCCTTCGAGAAGAGATACGGTATCGTTTATTTATGATGAATATCAGCATATGACAGATATCGATAAAGGGAATGATTTTTTACAAATAGAAGACCGATCGACTTATACAGGAGCGGTTACAGGAGAGAAAATATATCCGAAACTTACGAATTTCATTAATAATAGAACGTATATAAATTCGGTAGATGTTACCGAACCTTCTTCTTTGCTGAATATTATACTTAATGAAGTGAGTGTGGGTGCAATGCCTGAGAAACATCCTATTATGAAAGAATTAATGCTTAAAAAGATAAGCTATCGTGGAGGATGGACGGAATTTCAGCGGGATGCGTATCAGAACCTCGAATATATATCCGTATATGATATCGCTGGAGGATTATTAAAAAAAGTGCGTTTTTACTATTCCGATTTCTCTGATTCCAGATCGAAAAGTTGTTTTTTACTCGATTCGATAGACGTTATAGATTCTGATGGCAAAATGGTAGAGCGTTATCGTATGGGATATTACGATCATTCATATACTCCTTTACATGGCTCTTTACGTGAACCTGATCATTGGGGATTTTGGAAAAAAGATCTTTCAGGAGAGCCTAGCCAAACAATGACTGCGATAGCTAAGCCCAAAGAACGTATTAAAGTAAGTAATGTAATTTCGGGCATACCGCACGATAATCTGGAACTTACGGTAATGGGAGATGAGAAACAGGCAGGAGAACTGACTTGTCGACGGGGTGTATTAAAAAGTATTGTTTTTCCCACAGGAGGAATTACACAGTTCGATTATGAACAAAATTATTACGGACCCGAGAAAACGCCTGCTCGATTGGTTGGGGGGTTGCATATAAGAGAAATAAGGGAATATGATCCTGTATCCGGTAAAACTATGATAAAAAGGCTCGAATATGGTCCGGGTAGTATGTTGCATATACCGAATGATTATGATTATTACTATAGCCAAGAGATAGAATATTATGTGAACGGCAATCGCTATGAATCAGTAAGATCGAGAAACTATATGGCACGGCCTAAAACTAATTTTTTGTATCCCGGTGGTATGCCTATTATGTATGAAGATATAACTGAATACCGGTTATATGTGAATGGAAACGACACGGTAGATGCGGGGAAAACCGTTTACAATTATTTATTTTATGACGGTACCTATGCAGACTCTTTGTTATTTGATTCTACAACGATCGTGATAGATACAAAAAATGATTGGCGGAGAGGGCAACTTGTCAGTAAAAAAATGTATGAACGGAAAGGGACTATTTATAACCTCGTCGTAAGTGAAGATTATAAGTATAAAGAAATGAACACCGATTCGATACCGGCCGGTCAAATATTTCAGAAAGTTGTAAGGCAGGGACTTACCCGCGAAGAAGAGGATCGTTTGTCGAAATATTCCGATCATTATGATTGGAGATATTATTATATACAAACCGGATGTAAAGTTCCTGAATCAATTACAACGAAACAATATTTCGGTAATGATTCGGTCGTATCGGTTAAGTCATATACCTATTATGAACCTACTACCGGAAAAACGCCGTTATTGGCCCCTATAAGAATAACCACGAAGAGCAGCGAGGGAAAAACGATTGTCGATGAGCGTAAATATCCGCAAACCATTACTTATACGGGAGAGAATGAAACAGCACGCCAACGGTTGATACAAGAACGCCGCCTTACGACATTGCTACAGAGCCGTCATTATAAAGACCTTGAAACTAATGGTACGACTCAGAACGCTTATTTTGGAGATTTCGGAGGTTTGCTGTTACAAAAGAGTCTTTCGCAGAAAAATAACGGTAATGGAATCGAAGAAGAACGTATTCAGTTTATGCGTTATGATAAATATGGTAATCCTGTATATATTATACAGGACGGTTATAAAAAAGTGGTTTATATATGGGGGTATAATTACCGGTATCCGATAGCTGAGATCACGAATGCGACATACGAAGAGGTAACTTCCATTATTTCTGAGTCTTCTCTTGAGACAATATCGTCCAATCCATTACTCTTGGATTCGGATGTAAAAGCGTTAAATCTGTTGCGTACTTATTTGCCGGAGGCGAACGTAATAACCTTTACTCATCAGCCGGGAGTAGGGGTAACCAGTCGGACGGAAGCCGACGGCCGTACGCTTTACTATGATTATGATGCAGCCGGTCGTTTGATTTGTCTCTGGTTTAAGGACAAGAACGGGAAAAAGAGTGTGATCGAGAGTTACCGCTATCATTACATGAATTAAGGGAGGATCCACGATGTTTATTTTAGGAAAGGTAAAATATATTAGATTCATTATTGGTGTATTATTCATCATGAGGGTATTATCCGGATATGGACAAACGCGTGAGCCCAGTTATGTACAAACGTTAACACCCCAGAGCGCAACGGACGGTGTGAACGAGAGTGAATTAGTGGCAAAGAGTCTGGTAACTTACCAGTACTATGACGGCTTTAGCCGACCAGTGCAAACGGTGCGGAAAGGAGTGAGCGCAGGGAACAAGGATTTGGTCAGTTATCAGGAGTACGACGGGGCAGGTCGACAAGGGCGCAGCTGGCTCCCGGTTCCTTATGGAGGTAACGGCTCATTTGTACCGGAGTCCCAACTGAAAACCGAAGCGGTTGGATTTTATAAAGATTCTTATCCATACAGCGAGCCTGTTTATGAAGACAGCCCACTGGACCGGTTAAGTGTCCGATACGGCCCGGGTCAGGAATGGCGAAACGCTGGCAAGGGAGTTAAAACGGAATATATGACCAATACGTCTGTAGCAGGCGACGTTCTGTCGTGTTACCATGTCGGCGTCCGGAAAAGTGACGGGTCTATAGAAAACCGGTTGTATCCTTCGGGGAGCTTGGTAGTAGAGAAGATAACGGATGAGTCGGGCCAAGTCCGTTATGTTTTTACGGATAAGGAGGGCCGTGAGGTACTCACGCGCATAGTCGATGGAACGGAGTATTACAATACGACGAAAGGATATGATGAAGATGGTAACCTTCTTTATGTCTTTACCCCTGGCGACCCATTGCTGCCGGATAAGATGGGTTCTCTCTCGTGGGCTTCTCCCCATTTAAAAAAAATGTCTTATAACTATCAGTACGATCACCGTAACCGTATGATCCGAAAACATATCCCGTCATGCGGAAATGTTACGATGGCATATGACAAGAACGACCGGTTGATCTTGAGCCGAGACGAGGAACAGCGCTCTGCGGGGAAATGGAGCTTTACCCTTTACGACGCCTTCGACCGTCCGGTCGTATCGGGAGAGGGAAAAGGGGCTGATTCCCTATATGTTGTTAACCATGTGATCACGGCGAAATATAACGCGTCGGTGAACTGGCAGGGAACGGGTTACGAGACGAACCTGAGTCTGACGGATGTTAGTTTACACGCGGTATATTATTACGATCATTACGGCTTTCTGGATTTGCCGGCATGCGCGCCGCATAAAGACAGTTTGTTGTATACGGGTAATCCGGAAGAAAAGCATACGCTCCTGATCGGAGGAAAAGATTATTCGGCCAAGGATAAAGTCTCGGGCAAGCGGGTCTTCCTGCTGGATGAAAGCGGTCAGGAGAATATAACGTCGGTTTACTATAACCCCCGTGGAGGAATCAGCCAGAGCCGCTCGACGAACCATTTGGGGGGCTACGAAATAGAGACGACGGATTATACGTATACGGGTCTGGAGAGCCAACGAAGGGTGCAAAGCAGTACTTCGGGATCGGGATCGGGGCTCACGGAGACCTATACTACGACATATAACCAGCTGCAACAGCCAACCCTGATCTCTTACACGAACGGCAAGGTGAGTTGTTATTTGGGCAGCAGCTATAACGCGGTGGGCCAGCTGACGGGTAATTCAGGCATAACTGCTACATGCTCTTATACATATAATATCCGAGGGTGGCGTACACGGGCTTCTAACTATCCGGGATACAGCGAACAGATCACTTACGATTATGGTGGCAATGTAACGGGGTTGAAAGGGTCGGTATATCTCTCGGGAGTGTACGATCAACCTGAAATGAACTGGGAATATAAATATAATTATGACGGATTGAACCGGTTGAAAACGACGGTAGCCGTAAGCGGAGGTCATACCGAGGCCCTGACGTATGATAAGAACGGTAATATTATGACTCTGAAACGGATCTCGAATCTGAATAATCCACAGGTTATCGACGACCTGACTTATACTTACGAGGGCAACCAGGTGAAGCGGATCACGGATAAATCGACGGCAACCAGCGATTACCACCTGTATCAATTTACGGAGAATAAACAACAAACTGGAGCTCATTACCGTTATAATAAAAACGGATGTATGACGTATAACGCGAACGCGAATATCGACAGCGTAGAGTATAACTCGCTGGGTTTGCCCTATCGTGTGAAGACGAAGAGTTCGACGAGCCAGTTCGCCTATGACGGGGAGGGAAAGAAACTCCGGGTAGGCAGCGTAACGGGCAAGAGTCTTGTTTATGCCCCGGTCACGAGTTTGTCGACGCGAGGCGTTGATACGCGATCTGTGAGTTACAGTAAAGATTATATCGGTAATAAGGAATACGTCAACGGCCGGTTATCGCGAATAGATGTCCCCGGGGGCTATATCAAGGTAAGCGGCGCCACGCATAAGGTCTACGGTTACCAAAAGGATTATCTGGGCAGTAACCGTGTTGTATTGGATGCTGCTAACAGCAGTAATGTGGTGCAGTACATGCGCTATTATCCCTTCGGATTACAGCAGAGGGAGTGTTACTGGAAGGAATTACAGCCGTATAAATATTCCGGCAAGGAATATATCTCGTTCGGTGGTTTGGAGTGTTCTGACTTCGGTGCCCGTCTTTACGATCAGTCGATCGGACGTTGGATGTGTCCTGATCCGCTGGCCGAGAAATATTACTCCGTTTCCCCGTATGTGTATTGCATGAATAACCCGATGAGGTATGTCGATCCGGACGGAATGGATATATATATGTTGACATCAGATGGTCGAACAATATTGGCATTAAAGACAGATGATAAATATGATCGATTATATAATTCTTATACTGATGTTTATGGTTATACATCAATTTCTGGGAAATACATTGATGTGATGGATAAAGGTTTATTACCTCAATTGACAAATAGCAACAATTTTTTGACCGCTGAGACTATTAACTCAAATGATGCTTTTAACGTGTTTAAATTTGTAGTTGATAATTCAAGTGTCGAATGGGGTTTAAGTGGTTATAAAAATAAAGGAAATATTAATTATGTTATCAATTCGGATTTAATTGAAGATAATGTAACCTTAAATACTATGGGGCATGAAAGGAAAGACATGACTTTTCATATACATAGTCATCCAGGGGGAGATGAAACTAAGAAAGCTTCTGGTTATGAGTTGTATAAAAATGGTATAAAATTTGGATCTTCTGATGCGGAATTTATGAATAGTCAATTTAATATTGCGAAAAAAGCAAATAAAAAATGGCCAAAAGAATATCCCACTCTATATATATATCACAAAGAATCAGGAGGAATATATAACTATGATCATATGAATAGTTCTAAATATGTTGGTAAAGCGTTAACTTATAAAATGATGAAAAGTTTAATTATGAATCATAAAATGAATATAAAATGAGAAAAAAAATGTCATTGTTACTATTAATATTTATTTTGTTTTTTATTTCATGTAAAAATAATGTTGAACATGAATCGAATGTTTTTAATCCTATCTTAAAAGAAAAAATAAGAGAAATGCTTAGTTTACAAAAAAATAAAACTAAGTATGGAAATAATGAATATAAAGTTTGTAATGTTGTTATTTTGAGAGATAATAAAAATGATGAGTGTATTGCCATAATTGCATTAGGTTCGAGTATAATTCAAAATTCAAAACAATTTATAATATCTTCTGATTCAATAAAAAATCAAACTGAGTTAAAAATTATTGGATACACATTCCTTGATAATGAAATAATAGGTTGTTGTATTTTAGCAAATTCTTGTAATAATATGTTAGTTGATGAAAAAGGATTAATTCCTATTGGTGATTCTATTCCTGGTTATAAAGGTATTATGAACTTTGACCCTAATGTTAATTTTGATGCACCTTTAAAGATATATAAAATAATAAGTTCTGATAGTCTTCAATTAATAGAATCTTTTTTTATTAATTAGATAATTAGAAATTTTTTTTAAAGTAGGATATTATTAATTATTACATATTCCTTGTTAAAGGGTAAAAATACTTTTAGATAAAAAACATATGGGTGAAGAATATGTTCGTTCGGTGGTTTGGAGTGTTCTGACTTCGGCGCCCGTCTTTACGATCAGTCGATCGGACGTTGGATGTGTCCTGATCCCCTGGCCGAGAAATATTACTCCGTCTCCCCGTATGTGTATTGTATGAACAATCCGATGTCTTGTTTTGATATGAGAGGGGATAGCATCACTACTGTAATTCAAATCAGGGAAGAGGATGAGAACGGCAATGTAAGAATACGTCATGAAAAATATTATTATGGGAAAGACTCGAGTGGAAAATATGGATTTATCGGCTCTGATGGAAAAATATATTCCGGCGATAACAGCTTTATCGCGAAATTGACGAAAGCGATAAAAAATATGAGTAAAGGGCCGGTGGGATCAGCGTTGGTTCAAGAATTAACGGAATCGACTAAGACTGTAAATATTGGAAAAGGTGAAGATAATGGAGTAAATGAAAAAGGGGATCAGATTACATGGAATCCTGAAAGTGAGGAAGGAGGGATAGATAGTAAAGGCAATGATAAGCGGCCCAGTTATATAGGTTTGGGGCATGAAATGGCGCATATTCAAGACACGTGGAACGGAACGATTGATAAAGGGATATGGACTGTAACTAATGATGGAGAGGTTATATATAATTCAGAGAAATATGCGGTATCTGTAGAAAATAAGATTCGTATAGAAAATAAAATTCCGGTTAGAACCCATTATGCAATTGAGATAAAAGATGGAGTAAAGGTCGGATTAGAAAGTACACGGGTAGTTTTCTGAAAAAATATTAAATATTTATACTTATGAAAAATCGAGAGTATATGAGATTTAGAGTAAAAAATCAAATCATTTTTGTATTCATTATCGTATTAATTATATTTATCAATATAGGATGTAAGATAACTTATAATATGTCCCGAATATCGGATGAAATATATGAGCTCCAAAAATTAAAATTTGGAGAAAATACTAAAATAAATGAACTAAAATATTTTAGAGACAGGGGTAAACTCTTGGAAAAGTTGGGCATGAGTATAAAGGATACTGGAGATACGCTTTATATATTAGAAAAGCGTGGAGCCCAAGGGGGTTATAGTTATGCATCCTGGACTCGGACAGACTCGGTTTTTTGTAATGATTATGATGGAAAATTGACACAAAAATCCCCCTTTTCATACTATAAGCGAAAATTAATATCAGAATGGGATATAAAAAAAATCAAAGAGGCAGAGGAATATAGTTCCGATTTTTATCCTAGGCCCATTATTTATGCAACAAGAATAATCTTTAAAGGGAATTTATATAATATAGATTGCATATTTTTTAAAGATATTATTATAGAACCCTCATTCTGGTAAAAAGTAAACGATATTGAAATTAAAGATCCAGATAAAAGCCTATAAAGCGGAGTAGGAGGCGGTATTGTATATAATTATTATATGCCCTGGTCCGGGTTTGTCAGCGACAACCGGGGAAACTCGTTCGATGAGTTACAGTAAAGATTATATCGGTAATAAAGAATACGTCAACGGCCGGTTATCGCGAATAGATGTCCCCGGGGGCTATATCAAGGTAAGCGGCGCCACGCATAAGGTTTACGGTTACCAGACGGATTATCTGGGCAGTAACCGTGTTGTATTGGATGCTGCTAACAGCAGTAATGTGGTGCAGTACATGCGCTATTATCCCTTCGGATTACAGCAGAGGGAGTGTTACTGGAAGGAATTACAGCCCTATAAATATTCCGGCAAGGAATATATTTCGTTCGGTGGTTTGGAGTGTTCTGACTTCGGCGCCCGTCTTTACGATCAGTCGATCGGACGTTGGATGTGTCCTGATCCCCTGGCCGAGAAATATTACTCCGTCTCCCCGTATGTGTATTGTATGAATAATCCGATGTCTTGTTTTGATATGAGAGGGGATAGTGTTACAATATTAAATTTAGGAACCGGTACAAATCAGCATATGGCAATGTTAATTCAAAACGATGCTGGAAAGTGGCAATATTATTCAGTGAATGGAGATAATGTTTATTCTTCTGGAAATCATGTAGGAGGAAGGACATTTGATGATTTAGGTATTGGGGTGTGGGATAGTCCACAACAATTTTTAAATAGTGATTATAATAAAGAAGGTGATAAGGAAGATAAACACATAAACTCTTATGGCTATATTGAAGGATATATATTACCTACTGATAAAGAACAAGATAAAATTATAAAGGAAAAATTTTTAGATATAAGTGTGAATGAAGAGTATGGGATAATATCTAATAATTGTGCAACTGTTGTTCAACGGTCTTTGAACGCAGCTGGTATCAAAACAGATCAGATACAAAAAATACCAGCTAATAAATTTTTAGGCGAATCTTCTTTTACAGTTAGACGTAATCCCTTTATTCCAAGTATCGCATTTAAAACAATTATGAAAAATAACATGAATGGTATTTACATTAAAAAATTATAACTATGAAAAATATATTGAAGGTAACCCCAATTTTTATAACTTTAATAAGTTTTTGTATAATTTATTTTTTAAATCTAAAAACAAATGTTTGGACTTCTTTTACTTTATTCTTTATTTTATTGATGTTTATTTGTTTAATTCTTATATTTATTTTTGAAAGATTAATTATAAAATTTTTTAAATCTAAAAACGTTTGGATATTTGAGTCTGTATTTTTATTTATTATGATATTAATGTATTCATTTTCACAATCTAAGTATTATTATAAAATTAATGATGATGTGGAGTGGTTTGTTGTTATATTGACAGATGATAGCACTAATTTGGAGAGTAAATATTCATTTCCGTTTGATAAAGTAGCAAATGTTTGTAATAAATCGATTTATTTTTTAAATCGTAATGAATTGTTTATAAGAACTCCTGATATTAAAAACATGGGACATTCAAAAAGTTATACAATGTGTAAAAAGCATTGGAAAGATATTGAATATGTAGTTTATGAAATTTATCCATATAAATTATCCAATTTTGATTTTAATGAGATAGAAAAGAAGATAAAGAGATAAAATATATGATTTAAACTTGTTTGTCTTTTATCAATAGCTTAAAAATATAGATGCTCAAATATTTAAAGATAAGAAACTTTTATATGTTGATGGATGGGTCATATATAATTCAGAGAAATATGCGGTATCTGTAGAAAATAAGATTCGTTTAGAAAACAATATTCCGGTTAGAACCCATTATGTATATGAAATAAAGGATGGAGTAAAGGTCGGATTAGAAAGTACACGGGTAGTTTTCTGAAAAAACATTAAATATTTTATGCTTATGAAAAATCGAGAGTATATGAGATTTAGAGTAAAAAATCAAATCATCTTTGTATTCGTTATCGTATTAATTATATTTATCAATATAGGGTGTAAGATAACTTATGATATGTCCTGAATATCAGATGAAATATATGAGCTTCAAAAATTAAAATTTGGAGAAAATAATTGGACGGATGAACTAAAATATTTTAGAGACCGGAATAAACTCTTGGAAAAGCTGGGCATGAGTATAAAAGATACTGGGGATACGCTTTTTATATTAGAATGTCGTGGAGTTGAAGGGAGTTATAGTTATGCATCCTGGACTCGGACAGACTCGGTTTTCTGTAATGATTATGATGGAAAATTGACACAAAAATCTCCATTTTCATATTATGTGCGTGGATTAATATCAGAATGGGATATTAAAAAAATCAAAGAAGCAGAGGAACGTAGTTCTGAGTTTTATTCAAGAGATTTTGTTTATGCAACAAGAATAATCTTTAGAGGGAATTTATATAATATAGATTGCATATGTTTTAAAGATATTATTATAGAACCTCAATTCTGGTAAAAAGTAAATGATACTGAAATTAAAAACACAAAAAAGGTCTATAAACCAGAGTAGAATAGCATAACGGCTAACACCTGATGAATGCCCCGGTCACGAGTCTGTCGACAAGAAGCGGTGATACACGATCTGTAAGTTACAGTAAAGATTATATCGGTAATAAGGAATACGTCAACGGCCGGTTATCGCGAATAGATGTCCCCGGGGGGCTATATCAAGGTAAGCGGTGCCACGCATAAGGTCTACGGTTACCAGAGTGATTACCTGGGCAGTAACCGGGTGGTGTTGGAAGAATCTAACTTTTTATGTAAATTTACCTGTAATGTATAGGATTGCCGGAACTGCGTTTAGTCGCAACATGCATGAATAGAAATAAAACTGTAATGAAATACCTTAGTATTAAGCAATTACTTATCAGACTTGCTATTTTGGTTGCCGTTCCTTTCGCGGGAATGCTTGCTTTGTTGTTGTTTACGAAAAGTCCCGAAGATCTCCCCTATAGGACCAATGTTAGTTTGGGGTGTGTAGTTGTCTCGTTAATTATAACCGTAATACTTTGCCTGCTTATGACAGGCGAGATGATTTATCTTTATTGTAGAAATAAGACGGCAAAAGCCAATGCAAATTTTGTAGTGGTAATTATTGGAATTTTATGGTTGTGTTTTTTTTATGTTTTTATTCTATAGCGATGAAACTATTGATATGGCTTATAGAGTACTATAAAAGAGCATATAATACAAGGGGTTGATGGTTTTCAATGGTTAGATAATTATAATTTGGTTCCCCTTAATATTTCCCTTTTACCTTTGGGCGGACCCGGTAGGCGTTCTACTTCGAACCCCGCACGTTGCAGCCTGCGCCTTACTTCCCCTTTCGCACAATATGTTGTGAGGATGCCCCCTTTAGACGTCATTGAAGCGATGCGTGTGAATATATTTTCTTCCCAAAGCTGGGGTTGTTTTTCGGGTGCGAATGCATCATAATATATTACATGATAATATCCTTCGGGTATGTGAAACGATATATCTGTTTTTGTTTTCAAGAATGTAAAATTGGGGGATAGACGGATTTCTTTTTCCCAAGGTGATAAGTGTAATTGGTGAAATAGTTCGATATGGCCTGAAGATATCATTTGCGGATATTGTAAGGGTTCTATTTCGGACCATTCGAGGGGATAAAGTTCGGTCGTAGTGTAATAAATAGTACGGGTTGATTTTTCAGCTTCGAGGGCCGAAAGAAAAGCGTTAAGACCGGTTCCGAAACCTATTTCGAGAATATGTACAGGATTTGCTTTGCTATATTTTAAAGCCGATTCGATGTAAACATGTAAAGCTTCGGTGAATGCTCCTTTTATCGAATGGTAGTGTTCATCGAGTTCGGGAAGATACAATGTAGGCAATCCGTCGTCGGTATATTCTAATAATTTTTTCATATCGATTCTGTTCTGTGCAAAGATAATAAAAGAGATGTCAATATATCTTATTTAGAATCAGTTTAAAGAAGATGGGAGATAATTTTATTTAAATTTAAACTTGGAAATATGTGTTATATCGCTTGTTTACAAAATGTAAAGAAAAATAAGATTAACTTTGACGCGATTTTTGAACCGGATACCATCGGTTTGTTTTATATATAGATAAATGAGAAAAATATTTTGTATTTGTTTTTTACTGGTTTTGTCCGTTTTTGCAGTATTCGGTCAGCAACGATATAATATATACGGTAGAGTTACAGATAAAGCTACCCGGAGTGAGGTATCCTATGTAAATGTCGTTTTGTGGGGGACGACGCAGGGAGTGATGACCGATAGCATAGGAAATTATGTAATTGCAGATGTTCCTCCGGGCATATATCGTCTGCAGGTATCTGGTCTTGGGTATAAAACGACGGTTACCCCCGAGTTTAGGGTATCTTCCCATAATTACCGTCTCGATGTGGAAGTAGAGGAAGACCGTTATGTGTTGAAAGAAGTGAGTGTAACGGCTTCGCCTTTCAGGCCTTCTGCAGAGAGTCCTATATCACGACGTGTAATAGGCTTACAGGAAATCGAAAAAAGTCCCGGGGCAAACCGGGATATTTCTAAAGTCGTAAATTCGTTTCCCGGAGTGAGTTCTACTGTGGGTAACGGTTATCGTAACGACCTGTTGGTGAGAGGTGGCGGTCCCTCAGAAAACAAATTTTTCCTTGACGGGATAGAAATTCCAAATATCAATCATTTCAGTACACAGGGTGCTTCTGGTGGGCCGGTGGGTATTATCGACGCAGATTTTATCCGGGAAGTCGATTTTTATACAGGTGCTTTTCCGGCAAATCGGGGAAATGCGCTTAGTTCGGTACTCGATTTTAAGTTAATAGACGGGGATCCCGACCGTTGTTCGGTAAAAGCTACGTTAGGAGCATCGGAAGTTGCCGTGACATCTAACGGACATATCGAAAAAAAAACGACCTATCTCGTATCGGTACGTCAATCGTATCTTCAATTGTTGTTCTCGTTACTCGATATGCCGTTTCTGCCGAGGTATACCGACGCACAGTTTAAAATAAAGACTCGGTTTTCCCGTCAGCACGAACTTACGATACTGGGCATCGGTGCCATAGACGACATGAGGCTTAATAAAGATACCGATCCCAAAGATGAAGGGAAACAGTATATTTTGAATTATCTTCCTGTAATAAAACAAAATACCTATACCGTAGGAGCTGTATACAAACATTACGCAGGAAACCATACGCAGACGTTGGTACTCAGTCATAATTTCTTGCAAAATAATAATACTAAGTACCGGGATAATGACGAGTCGACGCCCGAAAACCTGACGTTACGGTATCGATCTAATGAAGGTGAAAGCCATTTCAGGGGTGAAAATCTGTCGGTGCTGGGCCCGGTAACGGTGAATGCCGGGTTAAATCTCGATTATGCAACATATCGGAATCGTACATTTCAAAAAGCATTCGTAAATGACGAACCGATGATACATGAATACCGGACAGACCTCGATATGGTAAAATACGGACTTTTCGGCTCGGCCGCCTATGAGGGGCTTAACGGTAAATTTACGGCTTCATTCGGCTTCCGTATCGATGGTAATAATTATTCTTCTTATATGAATAATCCGTTGAAACAATTCTCTCCCCGGTTATCATTATCTTATAATCTTGTTGCCGATTTTTATTTAAACGGAAATATAGGGCGTTATTACGAATTACCGGCTTATACCACAATGGGATATAAAGAAGACGGCATATTGGTAAACAAACAAAACGGATTGACTTATATACGTTCCGATCAGGCTGTATTAGGAGGAGAATATCGTTTTGGGCAGAGGGCGCGTTTATCGGTAGAAGGATTTTATAAAAAATACACGCATGCTCCGTTATCGGTAGAAGATCAAATTCCGTTGGCATCAAAAGGAACCGATTACGGTGCCTCGGGTAATGAAGCCGCGACTTCTACTTCGGTGGGCAGGGCTTACGGGGTGGAGATGATGTTTCGTTGGTTCGGCGGCAAAAAATTTAATTTGCTTACCTCTTATACTTTTTTCCGTAGCCAGTTTATACGTCCTTCTACCGGGAAATATATTCCATCGGCTTGGGATAATAAGCATTTGCTCACATTCACGGGGATGTACAAATTACCGAAGAATTGGGATCTCGGACTGAAATTCCGGCTGATTGGGGGAGCTCCTTATACCCCTTACGACGAATATACATCTTCGATTGTTTCGGCATGGGATGCAACATCGAGGCCTTACTACGACTATACGCTGTATAATCAGGGACGGCTAAAGACATTTACAGAGGTTGATTTTCGTCTCGACAAGACCTTCTATTTCAAAGGTGTGATGCTCGGATTTTATATCGACCTGCAAAATATCCTGAATCAGAAATATAATAATCAGCCTGTGCTTGTGAGTACGGGAGAAAAATATGTCGATAATAATGGCGTAAGCCGCTATAAAATGAAATATATCGAACAAAAAAGCGGAACGATATTGCCTACGTTGGGCATTACAGTAGAATTTTAATTGAGTCGATATGAAAGAGAAATTGTTTGCAGGTCGTCGAGTTTTTGTAACCGGCGGAGCGAGCGGAATCGGTCGCTCTATCGTGGCAGCCTTTCGTAATGAAGATGCACAGGTTGCGTTTTGTGATATCCAGGAGGAAGAAGGTCGTTGTGTTTCGGAAGAGACCGGAAGCGAGTTTCTTCAAGCAGATGTGTCTGATGAAAAATCGCTGACGGAGGTATTTACCGGTCTTCTTAAGCAATGGGGCGATATCGATATTCTTATTAATAATGTGGGTATCAGTTGTTTTTCTCCTTTAATAGAAACTTCCGTTAACGATTTCGATCGTATTTTATCGGTCAATGTAAGACCGGTTTTCATTATATCCCGACTATGGGCTATTCATCGTTCGGTATCTTGCGAGCGGTATGGCCGTATTATAAATATTTCTTCTACCCGTTATCGGATGAGCGAGCCGGGTAACGAAGGGTACGCAGCATCTAAAGGCGCTATTGTATCGCTTACTCATGCTTTGGCCATGTCTTTGGCTGATTCCCGCATTACAGTGAACTGTATTTCTCCCGGATGGATAGAAACCGGGGATTATTCGTTGCTGACACCCGAAGATCATTTGCAGCATCCCTCCCGCAGAGTAGGTGTTCCCGATGATATTGCCCGGGCATGTTTATTTTTGGCCGATGAAAAAAATGATTTTATTAACGGGCAGAATTTTGTTATTGACGGAGGAATGACTCGAAAAATGATATATACCTAAAAGCCGGTTATATAAAATCGCATATCTTTTAAATATTCGTTAATAATTACGAGGTAACCGGTAGTAACGGTAAAGTTTTTTTATTTTTGTAACTTAAGAATAGTTTATTCTTTTAAGTAAACAGTATAATGAATAAAAAGATAATACTTGCCTTGTTCTTCTCGGCAGAAGTGTTGATCCCAGCCATGGCACAGGTTTCGTATCGTTCGGACCTTCCCGTTTCTTGGCTGGAGCGTGGAAAACAGATGTATAGCGTAGGTAATTATGTAGGGTGTACCGACCAATTAACCCGTTATAAATCGTTGAGTGATGATCCTCGTCTTATCGAAGAAGCCGACTTCCTAATTGCCGCATCGGCTTACTATATGCGGTCACCTCAGGCATTATCGTTGTTACAGCAGTATATACAGCGATATCCGGCTTCGGGCAATCTTATCGAAGCTCAATTTATGGAGGGAAATGTTTATTTTTTCTCCGGTAAATATGCATCGGCAGTAAAAAAATACCAAAAGATAGATATCGATCGGTTGACTCCCGATAATCAGGAAGAATATTTATATCGGACAGGATTGTCTTATATAAAAACAGATCGTATCGAGGAGGCTAAACCCTGTTTTTCGGCTTTAGTTTCGGTCGGTAAGAAATATAAGGAAGCTGCCGTATTTTACAATGCTTATATCGCTTATACCGAAAAAGAATATGATAAAGCATTGCAAGGTTTATATAAGGTGAAAGATCATGCCGAATATGGCATTCCGGCTTCATACTATATTACTCAGATTAATTATGCCGAAGGCCGGTATGAAACGGTGATACAAGAAGGTGAATCCTTACTTGCCCGACATCCGGGGAATGAGTTCAATACAGAATTAAACCGCTTAGTAGGTGAAAGTTGGTTCCGTATGGGAGAGGATGCAAAAGCTGTCGGCTATCTCGAAAAATACGTTGCAGCAACAGCTAAACCGTTGCGCAACAGTCTTTATTCGTTAGGGGTTGCTCTTTATCGTACGGGAGATTATTCGGGTGCAGTTAAAGAGCTCAGCCGTACTACGAACAAAAACGATGCATTATCTCAAAATGCATATTTGTATTTAGGACAGAGTTATCTGAAGCTCGGAGACAAAAATAATGCTCGCTTGGCTTTCGATGTAGCATCGAGGGCTACCTTCGATAAGCAGGTACAAGAGGCTGCGTTGTATAATTATGCCATGACGATACATGAGACATCGTATTCCCCCTTCGACGAATCGGTTCTCGTATTTGAGAAATTTTTGAACACTTTTCCCCGTTCTCGTTATGCCGACCGTATAAATGATTATCTGGTAGAAGTATATCTCAATACACGTAATTATAATGCAGCCCTTACCTCCATCAATAAGATTAAAGATCCTACCGCTAAAATATTAAAAGCTAAACAGCGAATTCTTTTTCAATTAGGAACTCAGTATTTTACTAACAATGAGATCGATAAAGCGCAACGGGAGTTTACTGCAGCAATCGCTTTAGGAAATTACGACAAAGAGATAAAGGCACAAGCTTGTTTCTGGAGGGGTGAGTGTAAATATCGTAATGGAGATTATGCCCAGGCTGCCGCTGATTATCGAGCCTATCTTTCGAGTACGCGGGAAACCGGGAAACCGATATACGGGCTTGCCCAGTATGATTTGGGATATGCTTTGTTTAAACTGCGGGATTTTTCACAGGCTCTCGAATGGTTTCGTAAATATGTCGCTTCTTCTCCCTCAGGGCAAGCAGCGACGCTTGCCGACGCTTATAACCGTATGGGTGACTGTTTGTATTATAATCGGCAGTATGCCCAGGCCGAAAGTAATTATGCCCAGGCTCAGTCTCTTATGCCCGCTGCAGGAGATTATGCTCTGTTTCAAAAAAGTTTTATGGCGGGCCTGCAAAAAAATTATCAGGCGAAAATTTCCGGAATGAACCGTTTGGTTACCGATTATCCGCAGTCACAGTATGTAGATGACGCCTTATTCGAGGCTGGGCTTACCTATCTACAGGTCGGTCAGCGAGAACCGGCTATCCAGTCGTTTACTAAGATTATTGGAGATTTTCCTCAAAGTCCGGTTGCCCGTAAAGCCGGTTTGCAGTTGGGGATGGTTTGGTTCAATGCCGGAGAATCAGACAAATCGATTGCAGCGTATAAACAGGTAATCGAGAAATATCCAGGAAGTGAAGAAGCTAAAGTTGCTGTTGACGATCTTAAATCGGTTTATCTCGAAATGAATGATGTCTCAACGTACGCCGATTATTTAAAATCATTGGGTGGCAGTGTCCGTTACGAGGCTTCGGAAATGGATTCACTCTCTTTCCTCTCTGCCGAGCGGGTATTTCTGAAAAATCCGGCACAAACATCTGCCGATGGGCTTGTAAAATATTTACAAAGTTTCCCGGAAGGTGCATTTACTACTGCCGCTCATCATTATTTAGGTATGTGGTATTATAATAATGGTGAGTACGAGCAGGCTCTGCCGCAGTTGACAGCAGTACTTCAGCAGAATGACAGTCCGTATGAAGAAGATGCTCTTATCCGGTTATCGGATATACAGTATAAGAACCATAAATACGATGAAGCGATTTCTACGTTTAAAAAACTCGAAATAAAAGCTTCGTCGACCGAAAACCGTTTAGCCGCTCGTCTTGGTATTTTACGGAGTGCTTATGAACTTGAAAATAATGAAGAAGTTATTATAGCTGCCGATAATTTGCTCAGCGATACGAAACTGTCTCCTCAGTTGAGTACCGAAGCTCGTTTTTATCGGGCTATGTCAGCGTTAAAGTCAGGACAAAAAGATAAAGCTGTTGCCGATTTTAAAATTCTTTCGGCCGATGCACGTACCGTTTATGGTGCCGAGGCATCTTATCGCCTCGCGCAGCAGTATTTCGATGAGGGAAATGTTTCTGCTGCCGAAAAAGAGATAAACCGGTTGATCGATGCGGGTACGCCACATCAGTATTGGATGGCGCGCGGATTTATTTTGCTTGCTGATATTTATATCGGAAAAAATGATAATTTCCAGGCCCGCCAATATCTGTTAAGCCTGAAAAATAATTATAAAGGCGAAGATGATATCGACAGTATGATAGAGGTGCGTTTACAAAAACTGGGTGAGAATTAAAAAAAGAATAAGATGAAAAAGCGAAAAATATATATTATTATTCTTGTATTTATGACAGTTACCTGTGGAATACAAGCGCAGACCAATGATGCATTAACCCGTGAAATGACGATTGAAAAGGATTTTACCCCGATTGTACGCGACGCATCAAAAATAAATGTTTTACCGGAGGTGGAAGCTCCGAAAGTAAATAAAACAACTATACAATATGTCGATTGGTTGGTACCTGTAACAATTGTTCCACAATTGCAAACACTGCCTGCTGCAGAGTTTGGAACATCCTTTCCGTATAAGGTAAAAAATGGGTATGCCGATCTTTCGATGGGGAACTATTTAAATGCATCAGCCTCGGCCGGTTATCGTTTTCTCGATACGGAAAAAGACAGGCTGAATATTTGGTTCCGGCATTTTTCTACTCATGGAAAAGTGAAATATCTCGAGAAAGAGCTTGTTGAAGCTTATGGGCTGAATAAAAAAGCTTCTCCTAAGCGGAGTGATAATCTCCTGAATGTATCGTATCAACATCGTTTCGACCGGTTGGTTTGGAGCCTCGGAGGTAATTATCGCTATAATCTGTTTAATTATTACGGAATGCCTTTATCTCCGGCATTTTATGGTGCTATGAAAGATAATTTGCAGGGTTATGGACGTAATCAGATTGTAAACCAATGGGATGTTTATTCGGCTATCGAATCACAGGATAAAAATAATGAATTAAAATACCGGATTACAGCTGGTTTCGGACGTTATGCCAACCGTCTGGGTGCTTTGTGTACATATCCGGGAAGCGCCGAAAATAATCTTTTTGCTAAAGTAGAACTGGTTGCTCCTATCGATGAAAATAATGCAATCGGTATAGATGGTAAAGTCGATTATTTATTTTATACGCATGCTCCTCTTATCGATAATTATGCTATGGTTACCCTGAATCCTTATTATAATATGGAGAATGACCGGATAAAATTTCGTTTGGGTGTAAATGCCGATTTTTCGGCAAATGACGGAACCGTTGTAAGATTTGCTCCTGATATTTATTTCCGATGGATGTTTGTCGATAATTTCTTCCTATACAGTAATCTTACAGGGGGCAAAAAACTTCATACTTTTACTTCTTTGGCTAAAGAAAATATTTATTTCAATCCTTCGCAGAAACCATCCGGCTCTTATACACCGGCCGATTGGACGTTAGGATTTCGATCTAATTTCTTTAAATCTTTCACATTCGATCTTTTCGGCGGAATAAAGACCGTAACATCGGCATTGTTCGATTATCAGGCATTCGAGGGATACGATTACGACGGTACGGTTACTCTCTCGGGAGAAAATACCTTTTTTACCGATATGTCTCGCAGTACGATAAGTTATCAAGGAATAGATGCTGTAAACTGGAATGCGGGAGTAAAACTCGAATACCGGTATTTCGATATATTAAATGCCTCGTTGCAGTGGAAACATAATTATTGGCGGCAGAGAAAAGATGGAAAAGCTCAAATTTGGAGTGGACGTCCGGTAGATGAACTCGATCTTTCGTTGGGCTTAAAAACCAGTGACCACCTTTCTTTCCTTCTTGATTATTTCATGGCTACCGGTCGCAGATATAATACTATATCACGCATAACTATGCCGGCTACAGGTAATAGCGAAATTCAACAAGCTCCTTATGAAACTTCATTAGAGGTCGCACAAGGCAAATTACGTAATATACACAATGTAAATATAGGGGCTACATACCGATTCAATGATTATGTACATGTAAGGGTACAATTCAACAATATACTTAATCGTAGCTATAATTTATATTATGGTATGCCGGCTCAGCGATTTAATTTTATGGCCGGTGCCGGAATAAATTTCTGAAAACAAAGTATACCGAAAGGTGTTACATATAAGAGGTCGTGAATCACGGGCAGTAATCGTTCTTGCCCGCGGTTTACGGCTTTATTTTAAAAAAAAATGAAAATAGCGGTAAATGTTCTCTGTTTCAACAGGTTTTTTTTCTAATTTTGCCGCACTGAAACCAAAAGGTACAATATTAATAATTGCTCATGCAAAAAAATTTAGTAATAGTAGAGTCTCCCGCGAAAGCGAAAACGATAGAGAAATTTCTTGGAAAAGATTATAAGGTATTATCGAGTTACGGCCATATCCGTGACCTGAAAAAGAAAGATTTCAGTATAGATATAGACCATAATTATACTCCTATATACGAGATTCCCGCCGATAAGAAAAAAATAGTGGAAACTTTGAAAGAAGAAGCCGCAAAGTCTGAGACGGTATGGTTGGCATCAGATGAGGACCGTGAAGGAGAAGCGATTGCATGGCATTTGTTCGAAGTCTTGAATTTGAAGCCGGAAAATACGAAACGAATTGTTTTTCATGAAATTACAAAAACAGCAATACTTGAGGCGATAGAAAACCCTCGATCTATCGATATCGATCGGGTAGATGCCCAACAAGCCCGCCGTGTACTCGATCGTATCGTGGGGTTCGAGCTCTCTCCCGTATTGTGGAAAAAGGTAAAGCCTGCTCTCTCAGCCGGTCGTGTACAGTCGGTAGCGGTAAGGCTTATTGTAGAGCGTGAGCGCGAGGTAAATAATTTTGTACCAGAGGCTTCTTATCGTGTTATCGCGACTTTTATGATACCCAATGTTAATGGGGGAGCATCTGTCGAGATGAAAGCAGAGCTAAATAAACGGTTAAAGACTAAGGCCGAAGCTGAGGCGTTTTTTCAGGAGTGTAAAAGCGCGGACTTTAAAATTGAAGATATTTCGGTGCGTCCCGCAAGAAAATCTCCGGCTCCTCCTTTTACTACTTCTACTTTGCAGCAGGAGGCTGCCCGTAAATTAGGTTTCTCGGTCGCTCAGACAATGATGGTGGCGCAGCGGTTGTATGAAGCCGGTTTTATTACTTATATGCGTACCGACTCGGTGAATCTTTCGGGATTGGCGATAAATGCAGCAAAGGATGTGATTGTCTCCGCTTTGGGTGAAAAATATCTGAAAGTGCGGAATTATCATACTCGTTCTAAAGGGGCTCAGGAAGCGCACGAAGCTATTCGTCCTACTTACATGGATAAGCAGGAGATAGAGGCTCCGGCGCAGGAAAGACGCCTATACGAACTTATTCGAAAACGTACCCTTGCGTCTCAAATGAGCGATGCAGAACTTGAAAAAACGACAGTGGCTATCGGTATTTCTACCCGTAACGAGAAATTCGTGGCTACTGGGGAAGTCCTTAAATTCGATGGTTTTTTGCGTGTTTATCTCGAGTCGAAAGACGATGAGACTGAAGTTGAAGGTGACGGAAAAATGTTGCCGCCGCTTACTTTGCATCAAGAACTGAAAAATGAGATGATAGAGGCGACCGAACGTTTTACTCAGCGGCCGCCCCGTTATACTGAAGCCAGCTTGGTACATAAACTCGAAGAATTGGGAATTGGCCGGCCTTCTACCTATGCGCCTACTATCTCGACGATACAGCAGCGTGGATATGTTGAAAAAGGAGACCGGGAAGGTTCGGAACGCAGCTATAATACTCTTACTTTGCAAAATGGACATATTAAGGATATCGTGCGTACCGAAATTACGGGAACGGAAAAAGCAAAGCTCATACCTACCGATATCGGTATGGTGGTAACCGATTTTCTTACCGAATATTTCCCCGATATTCTCGATTATAATTTTACGGCTAATGTAGAAGAAAAGTTCGATGATGTTGCGGAAGGAAAAATGGTGTGGACTGATGCTATCGACAATTTTTATAAATTGTTTCACCCTGTTGTGAAAGATGCTCTGGCATTGAGAATGGAACATAAAGTTGGAGAACGCGTACTCGGAACCGATCCCAAAACCGGTAAACCCGTATCGGTTAAAATCGGCCGATTCGGCCCGTTGGTTCAGATAGGAACGAATGAAGATGAAGAGAAACCACAATTTGCCTCATTACTCAAAGGTCAGTCGATGAGCACGATTACGCTCGAAGAAGCTCTGAAGCTTTTCGATTTACCCCGTATATTGGGTGAGTACGAGGATAAAGAGGTAGTAGTAGGTGTAGGTAAGTTCGGTCCGTATATCCGTCACGACGGTAAATATGTTTCATTGCCTAAAGATTATGCTCCTTTGTCGGTTACATTGCAGGAAGCCATTGATTTGATAATGGATAAACGCGATCAGGAAAGCCGGCGTCATATAAAGAGCTTTGTAGAAGATGTCGATTTGCAAATACTTAATGGACGTTATGGCGCCTACATAGCCTATAAGAAAAAGAATTATAAGATACCGAAAGGAACCGATCCGGCATCGCTTACATACGAGGAGAGTATGAAGATTATTAAAGATAGTGACGAAAAGGGTCCTACGGTTAAACGACGTACGGTAAAGAGAAAATCGTGAGAATACGAATTTATTACAACAAATCAAAAACATAGAAAGAAGATGTTTCGGTAAATTTCGGTATGATTTAGTACTATCTGTGTCTTTTAAATTACGAATCAGTGGGCAAAAAAGCATTAATCGGTTTGCAAATAATTATTATTATAGACTAGATCTAAGGAGGAAAAAGAAAGTATTTTCTTTCGTATAATTGCAATAGAACTGTAAACGCAAAACAGTAGTTTTGACGTTTCAACAAAATGTAGAATACAATTATTCTACATTTTGTTGAAAATAAATAGAAAACGATTTATTTAGCCTGAAAAAATTGTTTTTAAAATTATTGTCTAAGTTTACGTTATTTACAGCAGCATGTCTTTGTTGCCTAAATTATAACGATTAGGCATTTCCTGTAAACGTATTTCTATATAAAATAATGCATGTTATAGTAGTTATGTTTTCTTATTAATAAAGAAAGTAAATTTTAGAAAAAATCATTGTGTTTTGAAATACAAAGAATAACTGACATTTAGGTAGAAACATATAAGAAAAGGTAATACTCTTAAAATATATTTGTATTTTTGTTACAGTTATATGTTTTTCCGAAAAGCTTATTTGAGTGTCTTTAATTAATTTTCATTTCAATAAAAAAATACAATGGTCGGGTATGTAATCGGGGTCGCTTTTCTTTTATTATTAAATATTTATATTTTCCTCAGATATCGCAGATTTCTGAGAAAACGTTTAAACATAAGCATAAATGAAGTGTCGGATGAGATTATTAAATCGATTCCCGATATGATATTTTTAGTCGATAAGAATTTTAATATCCGTAAAATATTTAACTGTGATGCCGGAGAACTCTCGGTTCCGGCGGATGAACTGATCGGCAGAAACTTGAAAGTTTGTATAGATTCCGATTGTGTAGATGAAGTGCTGGAGGCCGTCCGAAAAGCATTGAAGTCTGATAAAGTATCGGAAGCGGAATATTCTATAACTTTTCGTGGAAAAAAATCATATTATGAGGGTCGTTACAAAAGGGTGAGCGAGGGAATGGTTGCCTGTTTCGAGCGAAATGTTACAGAGCGCAGAATAAAAGATATGGCAATTGAGCAGAACGGAAAATTGTTGAATGCCGTACTGGATAATATGCCTATGCCGTTGATTGTAAAAGATATCGATGACCAACTGAAATATATATTCTGGAATAAACAATGTGAATTGAACGGAGGATATACGCGCGAGCAGATTATCGGTAAAAGCGATATCGAAATTTATGGAGAAGAAAGAGGTTGTTATTATCAATCAGTCGATAAAAAAATTATTGAAGAGGGTGGGTCGTACCGCGCTCAGGAGATATATGTCACTCCCGACGGAATAAAACATTATTCAGTAGTGAATAAAGATGTAATTTCTAACGATGTACATCATTGGTTGTTGGCGACCCGTTGGGATGTTACCGATTTGATAGAGGTACAGGAAAAGTTACAGGAAGCCAACCGTCAGATGAGAATCGCATTTATGGTTACTTATACGGTACCTGTTATATGGGATGTCATAGCGGATAATATCTGTTTGAAATTTCCGGAATATAAGGAAAACCGGGAAGATTTTTTTAAAGATCGTAATGGAATAAGCGTTTCGGAAGTCGTACGGAATATTCGACCCGGCGAACGAGAAGAAGTTTCAAAAATGCTTGAAGATATTCGTACAGGCCAGATAGAAAATGCACATCGGGAAATATATTATGATGTGAAAGGAAAATTCGAGACTTGTTATGATTTATATTTGGCTGTCGATAAACGAGACGAATCCGGTCTACCGGCTCGCATTATCGGTACGTTGAGAGATATAACCGAGAATAAGCAGAATGAAGAGCGATTACTTGAGGCTAAAAAGGGTATAGAGGAAATTCAGGAAATAAACCAATTGATACTTAATCATACCGATAACGGACTGGTGTTTCTTTCTCCCGATTATATCGTACAATGGGAGAATGTGAGTAAATATTCACATCATCCTCTCGCTTCACGTTATAGTAGGGGGGGCTGTTGTTACCGGTCGGTATTAGGGCAAGACGAACCATGCCCCAGTTGTTCTGCGAGAAGAGCCATGCATTCGGGTAAAATAGAAAAGGGGGTACGTAGCCTTCCGGGTGGGATGACAGTAGAGATTACGGCGATTCCTGTATTCGATAAAGGTCATAAAGATCATATCAGGGGTATCGTTCTTAAATATGAGGATGTGACGGAACGATTGAAAGTTGCGGCCGAATTGAAAGCCGCTAAGGAAGCCGCCGAAAATTCAAATCGACTGAAATCGTTATTTATTTCTAATATGAGCCATGAGATACGTACTCCTTTGAATGCGATTGTAGGGTTCAGTCAGTTGTTAGCGACAGCCGAAGAAGTGGAGGATAAAAATGAATATATGTCGATTATTGCTCGAAATAACGAGCTGTTGTTGCAATTGATAAATGATATTCTCGATTTGTCGAAAATAGAGGCAAATACGCTTGAGTTCGTGTTCGGTAAAGTAGATGTGAACGAGATGTTGAAAGGACTCGAAATGAGCAGTCGTAGCAAATCGTTTCATCCTGCAGTAGATATAATATTCGAGCCTTCTCTGAAAGAATGTATTATAGAAACAGATAATAACCGGGTATTACAGGTTATTTCCAATTTGGTAAGTAATGCGATGAAATTTACCGAAAAGGGTAGTATCCGTTTCGGATATGACCTTTTAGATAACGGCTTGCGTTTCTATGTTGCCGACACGGGAAAAGGAATTCCTGTGGAATTACAACAGGAGGTTTTCGAACGATTTGTAAAATTAGATACTTTTACTATCGGCACAGGTTTGGGATTACCGATTTGCCGGAATATCGTACATCGTTTAAACGGTGAAATAGGTGTGTTAACCAATGAATCGGGAGGTTGTACTTTTTGGTTTACACTACCGGTATTACCTGAAAAGAAAGATTCTTACAGTGATGAAAAAACATTAGGAGAAAAAGTACCGGGATCGATAAAAATTTCTGGGAAACCGGTGTTGTTAATCGCAGAAGATGTAGCCGATAATTATCGGCTATATCATACTCTGCTGAAACATAAGTTTACTTTATTGCACGCCTGGAATGGAGAGGAGGCTGTGAAAATGTTTATCGAAGAGCACCCCGAAGCTATTCTTATGGATATAAAAATGCCGGTAATAGACGGTTATGAGGCGGTAGCCCGCATCCGTGCTCTCGATAAAGATATTCCTGTTATTGCAGTATCCGCTTATGCTTTTTCCGACGACATCGATCGTATTATGAAAAGTGGTTTTACGGGATATATAACCAAGCCGATCTCACAGGACAGGTTGTTTGATGCTCTGTCTTTTCTGGTTAACAAGGATTAAGAAAAGACAGAACTTTTAAAGAAGAATACAATAGTAATTGTTGTTGTCCTGATCGGTAAATTGGTTCATTATCAGTTAGCTATGTAATAAATTGTAACGCAGATAAAATCTTTTGATTTTGCCTACTTCTGGCATTCGTGCAATGATGACGCATATTTTTTAGTTAATGGCACGATATAATCGATAAATGACTCCATATTTATTTGCGAAGGATGTACTTCATAAATCTTTTTAATAGTATTCGTACCTGATCCCTCGAGTTGAGTTATAAAATATGCCGAATCGGTATGTAAAGTGTTATATTTATCCTGTAATATAAGATAACTTTTCCGGGAAGAATTATCTTCACCTTTGCATTTCAAAAATTGTAATGATTTTAGGATAACATCGCTCATCGCCTCTAATTTGGCAATCCAGCTTTTTATTTCACCATAAAGTAAAACAAGGTCTTTATCATTACTGTCTTTCATCGTTTGTAATACAGCACATGCATTGTGTATTTTTTGCATTTCTGAAATGAGCTGATCTGTTACAGAGGGAAGGTGATCGGCTGAATATTCGTTTCGGAAAGAATCATATAAGGATTTAAGATTTTCGGGTTCTACTAAAAAGCGTCGGCATTTAGAGCAAATGTACGTAGTGCGTCTTTTATTTTAGTATTCCCACCCGAAATACTGGCAATTGCATATTCCCAGTTGGTATTGTCGTTAAAAGCTGCGGGATTCCACGCATAGTCTGCACCTCCGAAAAGGGCTATTTTTGAGGCTTGCCCTTGTGCCATAGGATTGAGTATAAGACCTAAAAGAGAGGAAATGGGCTGCTTATCTTCTATCTTCCAGTGAGTTGTAAGTTTTCTCATATACAGGCGGTCATCGTGGTCGTCGTTTACCGGATTGTTCCACCACATGAGTGGGTTACGGTTTATTCTTTCGGCCATATCGGTACATGCGCTACCACGTATGTTTGAGAAACAGTCATACCCGGTAAAGGCGATCACAGTACGGGTATCGACGTTTTTTAAGTCTCTGAGTGTATATGAATTACCATAATTAAGCGCATATGTTGTAGGTACGAAAAATAAGGGTGAGACCCGGTCTTCAGGCCGGGAGTCGGAAGTATTATAATGAGAAGCGAGCTTTTTTTCTACTTGATCGGCCAAATAGGCTTGCATGCTTCCTTGTGGCGTGTAAGCTATATCGTCGATAAAAACACCGAATCCCCGGATACCCAAATTGTAAAGATGGTCGAATTTTTGCATAATAGCATCTATACCGGGATTCATCAACAATTGGCTCGAAAATCTGATACTGTCTTGCATTGCCGGATGTGCTGCCCATACGAAATTAATATTACATGCTAATGCTTTTTCCCCCAGTATTCGCAGGTCGTCCTGCGTAATCATATTGTTTTCTTTTTCGGCGGGAGTAAGGCTTGTGGGATAATCTCTGCGCCAGTATCCCAAGTGATAGGGATCGCCTTTGGGCCCATATACATAAAGGTTCATTTTGTATCTTTTACAATATTCTAACAGGCTCAGACGGCATGCCATGGTATACGGATATCCGTAGAATCCTTCTACGATCCCTCTATATTGCATATAGGCGAAATCCTCTATTGACGTTTCTTTTAAGGGACCTCCTTTAGCTTGTTCCAATATTTGTTCGAGAGAGGCCATCGCATAAAATGCAGAACCTTCGTTATTACCGAGGATAACGATTTTTCCTTTAGGTAATGTATTTTTTATTTGGAGGATATAAGGGTCGAATTTATTATTTCCGGGAGTGAATACCGAACGGGAAATTGAAGTGGCTTTATCGGCCGGACCTTCTGATCCGTTTATCCCGATCCAAAGATTAGATTGAGTTTGTGAGGTTGATTTTGCCGGATTGATCAGTAGCTTATAACCGGCTTTTGCGAAAACTTCTTTCAGGCGTTCTATTGTAATATTGCGGACGCCGTCTTCGACGATAACATTTATTTTTCGGGTGAGGGTGATCTCGGTAATCTCTGTGGTCATTTTTTGCGGTATAGGATAAATCGTATACCCGGCTGCATGTAGTTCGGACAAAAAAGTAGAACAAAGTAAAAATATAAAAATTTTTGTTTTCATAATATTGTAATGGTTAAATGGCATTATAAATTATATCTTTCTTGATTCGTGATGCAGATGATTTAAGGAATAGACAATCGGTAATCATAAAATAAGACTATAATGATTTTTTTTTAATGATTATTATATATAAAGTTAATGGAGAATATTTTTTATTGATTGAAAAAAGTGAAACGAAAGTCTTTGTGGCTTTTGTCTATGAATGTTATTTTAAATTTAGGATATAACAAAACACCCCTGTTACAAATCATTGTAACAGGGGTGTTTCCTCTTTTTCGGAAGAATGGACGAAACTACCCATCCTTCTTTTTTGAAAATTATTTTTTCGAAGATTTATTTACTTCTTTTAAATACAGTTCTAGTGCTGCGGTCATCGACGGAGCTTCAGGACGGGGAGCTTCAACGTCGAGTCGTAAGCCGGCATCGCGAATAGCTTTTGCCGTCGTCGGGCCGAAACATCCGATTTTAATTTCTTTTTGCTCGAAGTCGGGGAAATTCTTTAGTAAAGAATTGATTCCCGAAGGGCTGAAAAATACTAACATGTCGTAATCGAATTTCTCGTCTGGAGCAAAGTCGTTGCTTACCGTACGGTACATAACCGCTTTGGTATAGTTTATTTTATTGTTATCGAGGATACCGGTATCAGTATGTACGTCTGAGACCGGGAAAATAAATTTTTCTCCCGAGTGTTTTACCAGAGCAGGGACCAAGTCATCTATTTTTCCCGAATTACCGAAAAATATTTTTCTTTTGCGATAAACGATATATTTTTGCAGATAAAGTGCAACCGATTCGGTTACGCAAAAATATTTCATGGTATCCGGAATATTCACTCTCAATTCTTCACAAAGCCTGAAAAAATGATCGATCGCAGTGCGGGCAGTGAAAATAACGGCAGTGTACTCAGGTATTGAAATTTTTTGTTGCCTGAATTCTTTTGACGTTAATCCTTCGACTTTGATGAAAGGACGGAACTCGATATTTACTCCGTATTTCTCAGCAATATCGAAATAAGGAGATTTTTCCGATGCCGGTTTGGGCTGCGAAACGAGAACTTTCTTAATTTTCAAAATAACAGAGCTTTTAATTCAACTATATTATATATCCACATAACTCCTTTAATTAACAAAAATAAAGGTGCTATTTCAAGGGCACAAAGGTACAAAATAAAGTAAAGTAATCCATAAATATCTCTCAAAAAAATCTTAACTCCCTTATAAATAAAGATAATACGTGAAGCAATATATAATACCCCGGCAGATATAAATGCGTATAAAGATAGTTGAGGGATGTATATCAGAATAAAAACAAGAGGAAACATGCTTATTCCTAACAGGGAATGGAGTGTGACGTTGCTACTCAGCCAAATTCCCGCTTCGGCTTTTTGAGTAAATACCCAGGCAATAAATCCGTATAACAGCTTTTGCAGAAGATAATACAGGGTTACCGAGGCAATGGCTATAATAACCATCGGAAATATCGATAGGGAAGTTTGTGGGAGAGTGAGGTTACAGAACCATGCCAGGCAAATTCCTTCGAGAATAAGGGTTTGTATTTGCAGAATAATACGCAAACGAGTTTCGGTTACTGTTACCCCGGTAAATGCCCCCTTATGATCTCTTATGTTAAAAAGAGAATCGATCATTTGGTTGATGAGGCGTATACCCGGCCTGAAAGATATACTTACCATCAGAAAAACAGCTAAGAGAAGAATGGTGACTCCATTATTCTCCCATAATTTCGGATTCCGATGCTCTCCTTCGATTCCTTCAGGAACTACTATAGTAGCGACAGGATATTCGATAACGGGATTGGGTACCGGTTTGATGCAGACTTTAGATAACCCATTTATGTATTGGGGTACGAATTCTGCCGTATCGGTTTTTTCTGCTTGTATTTGCCGGTGTTCGATTGTGTCTCGTGTGAGGGTATCGGCCGGATTTTCGATGCGCAGATCTAAGGTGGGAGAGGCTATGTCTGTAGTATCGTGCATGTGCGAATTTATATGGCTGCGATTTTACGTATGCTGCCGTCCCACTCCTGTGAACGGTAGAAAGCGGGTAATACTTCTGTCGGGGATGTAGCTGTTTCCCAAAGCTTGCTGTGTTCGGGACGCATAAACGATTCTCTGATGGCTCGGTCGAATAACTCGATGAGCCCATCGTAATATCCTTTAGTATTAAGTATGACGATCGGATTAAGATATAAACCCAATTGTTTCCAGGTAATGATCTCGAGTAGTTCTTCGAGAGTCCCGCAGCCTCCGGGCATTGCGATTACAGCATCCGATAGGTTTGCCATCGTTTGTTTGCGTTCATGCATATCTTTGGTTGTAATTATGCGAGTCAGGTTATTGTGACACCAGCCTTCATCTTGCATAAAACGAGGGATAACTCCGATTACTTTACCACCGGATTCCAGTACGCTGTCGGATAAAGTTCCCATCAGTCCCTGATTGCCGCCACCGCAGACACAGGTAATATCATGGACAGCCAGTATTTTCCCCAACTCCACGGCTGCGCCGAAATATTCTTTATCGACTTTAGAACTCGAGGCGCAATATACGCATACTGTTTTTATCTTTTTCATTATCACTAAATTGAACGGTACAAAATTAGTCTTTTCTTTTTAATTGCGAAATCTTATTTTCGACCGTATTGCGTCGGGTTAAAGCCAACCATTTTCTTTATACCAGTTTACAGTTTCTGCAACTCCTTTGTCGAGAGGATAATCGGGGTAGAAGCCCAGTTCGGAAACTGTGGCCGAGATGTCGCATATCCAGTTACGTTGTTTCATAATGCGATATTTATCCGTGTTAAGGGTTGCGGCTTTTCCGGTAATACTCGATAAGTATCCGGAAATGCAGGAGACTGCTTTTACCACAAATAGAGGTAACCGTACGGGAATTACAATTTTCTTTCCCAAGGCTTTTGCTACATATTTACGGAATTGTGTAGATGTGTATGCACTTCCGTCGCTGATGAAGTAGGCTTTTTGCGTGACCCCTTTTACGATCGCCAGAAACATGACCTTAACGAGGTCTTTTACATAAATAAAAGTAATAAACTGTTTTCGGTAGCCGACCGAAAAATCGAATCCTGCTTTTATGGTTTTCATCATAAGAAGATAATCCTTTTCACGGGGACCGTAAACGCCTGTGGGACGCAATATAACATAAGGAAATCCCGGTAGCGAACGCAGGTATTTTTCCGCTTTTAATTTACTTTTTCCGTATTGGGTTTCGGGATTGGGGATATCTTCGGGACAGATAGGAGTATAATTTTTTTCATCTCCGGCACCCCATGCCCCCAGGCTGCTCATCATGATAAATTGCCGGGGAACGGTGCCGGCTTCTATGAGTGCATCTACAAAATTCCGTAACAGGCCAAAATTTATTTTGTCGAAGTCGGAATTATTCAAACATTTGGTCGCACCGAGATTCCATATTATATAATCCCAAACAAGACCCGATTTTTTCAGTAACAGGAGTTGTTCGACAAGGTTATCTTTATCGGAGTAATTCAGGTCGATAAATCGGATACGTTTATCTGTGAGAAATTCGCGACTCGTACTTTTGCGGATTCCCGCCCAGGTATCGAAACTCCTGTTCAGCGCTTCTTCAACGATAAATCCTCCGATAAATCCTCCGGCTCCGGCTACTAACAAGTGTTTTTTCATAATTTATATTGGCATGAAAGAAATACTGTCAGATGTTTTCTTTCGTTGTTACTATCTTTTTTATTAGTCTCATTCCGGTAAATAAACAACCGATCCCGATAAACGGATAAATAATGCCACTTAAAACCGCAATCATATTCAGTCCCCGTTCGTCTCCTTCGAAACCATATAGACCGGTAATTTTTAACAAATAGTTTGTAATTTGCCAATCTAACAAGTTTTTGTCAAAATAAATAAAAGCAAACCACAAAAGTATAGAGCAACATTCTAGGCCGAATAATAGCATTATAGCTTTAGGAAAAATGAAATATAGCTTAAAGACTTTATGAATGATCAGCAAATTTAAAACTATAAGCGTTCCTATAAAGGCATTTTCCATAAAACCATATAATCTAAATAGCCGCCCGAATCCTAATCCGCCGCAAAATAATGATATTACTGCCAACAAGAGACCAAATGCAGTCAATGATAATATAGACAGTACCGTTTTATTCATTGTATTGTCGATCGCCGTTTAGGAACAAATCTCTGCGAAAGTAATAAAAATTAACCGATTCTGTTCGAATATTGCGTATTTCACCCGTTTAATCGTGTAAATACGTGAAAATTACGACAATTAAAAACTTTTAAAACGGTTATAAATATTCTTTTTTTATCTTTGTGGCTCATTTGTAACCTCAAAACGAGACGACATTACATTTTCAACATGAAACAATACAAATTATTGAACAACATTTTCGGCTGGCTGGCATTTGCTATTTCAGCCACTGCTTATATCCTGACCCTCGAGCCTACGGCCAGTTTTTGGGATTGCGGCGAATTTATTTCATCGGCCTATAAACTCGAAGTGGGACATCCTCCCGGAAACCCTATCTTCATGCTTACAGCCCGTTTTTTTGCCAATTTCGCCTCCGATCCTTCCCAGGTAGCTTATATGGTAAATCTGATGTCGGGGTTGTTGAGTGCGGGAACAATTTTGTTACTGTTCTGGACGATTACTCATCTTGCCGGAAAAATCGTTCTGAAAGAGGATGAAGACGAAAATAATATGTCTCTTTCACACATGATCACGATACTGGGATGCGGCATGGTGGGTGCATTAGCTTATGCGTTCTCCGATACATTCTGGTTTTCGGCGGTCGAAGGAGAGGTATATGCCTATTCTTCATTTTGTACGGCTCTTGTTTTCTGGCTTATCCTAAAGTGGGAACGAGTCGCCGATCAACCCCATTCCGACCGTTATATCGTACTTATCGCGTATTTAATCGGTGTTTCTATCGCTGTACATTTGCTTAACTTGTTGTGTATACCGGCGATCGTTCTCGTATTTTATTACCGTAAGTTTAAGAATACCAATGTGAAAGGTTCTCTTATCGCATTGGCTATATCGTTTGCTCTTATCGTATTGTTGCTTTACGGCTTAGTGCCGGGATTTGTGAAAGTCGCCGGCTGGATCGAATTGCTTTTCGTTAATCAATTTCATGCTCCATTCAATACCGGTGTAATTATTTATTTTTTCTGTGTGATCGGAGTGCTCGTATGGGCTATATCCGAAACTTATAAACAGCGTAGCGACAAGCTGATAAAACTCTCGTTCCTGATAAGCGCAATATTGGTGGGTTTGCCGTTTATCAGTGATAGTTTATGGGTTGGTATTCTTTTATCGGCAGCTTTGGCTATATATTTATTTTATTTCCAGAAAAAAGTCGCTTTACGTATAATGAATACCGCGCTGGTATGTATCATGGTTATTTTTATCGGCTACTCCTCTTATGCGCTGATTATTATACGATCTTCAGCTAATACTCCCATGGATCAAAATTCTCCTGAAGACGTGTTTACATTATCCAGTTATCTTAATCGTGAGCAATACGGAGACCGTCCTTTGGTTTACGGACAGACTTTCGTCGCCGATGTTGCCCGTAACAACGATGGTTCGGCAATGGTAAAAGAAGGTCCTGCCATTTGGCGTCGGGCTATTAAGGCTAATCCGAATGAACGTGACCGTTATGTGGTGATCGATCATAAAAAAGATTATATATATACTCCCGAGTTATGTATGCTTTTCCCACGTATGTACAGTCCTTCCGCTTCTCCTGATCATGTAGGTGCTTATAAAGAATGGACTAATTTTAAGGGGAAACCGGTAAGGGTTACCGATCCCGACGGAAAAAGCCGTATAGTTATGAAGCCTACTTTCGGGGAGAATCTGAAATTTTTCCTCGATTATCAGTTGAATTTTATGTACTGGCGTTATTTTATGTGGAATTTCTCGGGACGTCAGAACGATATTCAAGGTAATGGTGAAGTAAGTAAAGGAAACTGGATAACAGGATTTAATTTTATCGATAAATATATCGCCGGTGACCAGGCTAACCTCCCTTCCGATCTGGCTAATAATAAAGGGCATAACGTGTTCTATATGTTACCGCTCATATTGGGCCTTATCGGGCTGTTTTTCCAGGCATATTCGGGTAAAAAGGGAATCGAAGGTTTTTGGGTGACTTTCTTCCTGTTTTTCATGACCGGTATCGCTATTGTTATTTATCTGAATCAGACTCCCTACCAACCTCGTGAGCGGGATTATGCTTATGCAGGATCGTTTTATGCCTTTGCGATTTGGATCGGTTTAGGTACGGCTGCCCTTTCTAAAGGATTCAGCCGATTTATAAAACCGGTACCATCGGCTATTATTGCTGTTCTTCTTTGTCTTTGCGTACCTATTCAGATGGTAAGCCAGACGTGGGATGATCATGATCGCTCGGGACGTTATACCACTCGCGATTTCGGCATGAATTATTTATCGTGTGTAGATGAAGACGGTATTATTTTTACCAATGGCGATAATGATACTTTCCCGTTGTGGTATGCTCAGGAGACAGAAGGTTTTCGTACCGATGTACGTGTATGTAATTTAAGTTATTTGCAGACCGACTGGTATATCGATCAGATGAAGAGCCAGGCTTATACATCCGATCCGCTTCCTATCTCGATGAAAAGAGAACAATACGGAAACGGAAAACGTGAATATGCTTACCTGATAGATGCATTTAAGCAACCTCTTTCTGTTGACGACGCGATGGATTTCTTCCTTTCGGACGATCCGGCTACTAAGCAAGTTCCGGGATATTCGGCCAAGATAAATTACTTCCCGACACAGGAGTTTTATATTCCTATAGATTCTGCGGCAGTGGTTAAAGCCGGTCTTGTACCCGATAGTCTGAAAGATAAAATTCCTGCCGAAATGAATTTGTCATATAAATCGGTAGGAACGTTAACCATGAACGAAATTGCTATTCTCGATATGATAAATACGAATGCTAAAAACGGTTGGAAACGGCCGATTTATTATGCTGTGACGGTGGGGCCTGATTTGTATATGAATCTGAAACCGTATTTTGCTCGTGTGGGATTGGCAAATCAGGTGACTCCTGTTGCAACGGGTGAAGATGGACGTGTCGATACCGAGAAAATGTATGACAACATAATAAATAAGTTCCGTTGGGGCGGCATAGATAATCCTAACGTATATCTCGACGAGAATATTCGCCGTATGTGTTTTACGCATCGTATGATGATTAGCGATCTGGTCGATGCGCTCATTGCCGAAGGCAAATACGATAAGGCGTTGAAAGCACTTGATTTTTCGATGGAAAAAATTCCGGCTACTGCTATCCGACACGATTACCTTTCTTTGCAGATGGCGGCTAATTACCTGTTATTGGGAGAAAAGAAAAAAGGAATCGACTTACTTTGTGAAGTGGCTGATAATTCGATGGAGTATCTGAAATGGTATATGGGACTTACGCCTAATCAAATGCGTTCGATTAGCCGAGATATTCAGTTGAATCAGTTTATTATGGTACGTAATGTAGTGCCTATTTTGCTATCCGAAGGTGAAAAAGAAAAGGCGCTCGATTATATCGGACGGTTGAAAGAAGTAGGAATCGACCCGTCGACTTATCTGAAAGATATGTTGCAAAACGGAGATGAAACTACAACTGCTGCTAAAGATACCGATAATTAAAAATTAAACTATTATAGCCGGTGTTGAAGTTTGACTTCGACACCGGCTTATTCGTAAACAACAACATGCTCATAGAACAACCTCCTTTCGTTTACCGGATGTTATATCCCGAAACTATCTGGCGGATTCCCGGAAAGGAAAAGACCGTATATCTTACATTTGATGACGGGCCCATTCCCGAAGTTACACCTTGGGTACTCGATATACTCGATCATTATGATGTAAAAGCTACTTTTTTTTGTGTGGGTGATAATGTTGCCCGTAATCCGCACTTATTTGAAGAACTGAAACGACGTGGTCACCAAGTAGGAAATCATACGATGAATCATATACAAGGTATTAAATTCGGAGTTTCGGGTTATCTGAAGAATGTAGATAAAGCAGATAAATATATCGATAGTATATTTTTCAGACCCCCTCACGGTCATATGAAGTTGGCTCAGGTGAGGGCATTACGCCATCGCTACCGGATTATAATGTGGGATGTAGTTACCCGTGATTACAGTAAAAAACTGGACCCTGAATTGGTTCTCGAGAATGTGAAGAAATATACCCGTAACGGTTCGATCGTAGTATTTCACGATTCCTTGAAAGCTGAAAAGAACCTTCGGTACGTTTTACCTAAGGCCATCGAATGGCTTCTCGAAAATGGATACCGTTTCGAAACGCTCCGTTAACGCGTCTCTGATAAAGGAAGAGGCTTTCAGATTGGGTTTTTCGGCTTGTGGAATAGCCGATGCCCGGTCGGTAAGCGAGGCATACCGTTTGTCTTTGAAAAAATGGTTAACAGAAGGTTGCCATGCCGGTATGTCTTATATGGAGAATTATTTTGATAAAAGGTGTGATCTCCGTTCATTGGTCCCGGGGGCTCGTTCGGTAATTGTCGTAGCTCTTAATTATTACCCGGCCAAGCGGTTAGCTGTCGATCATCCTCAATTTGCTTATTATGCTTACGGCCGTGATTATCATGATATAATGAAAGAAAAACTTACCGAACTATTGCATTATATACGTTCGTTAAGTTTTTGTGAGGGGCGTGTTTTTTGCGATACGGCACCTATTCCCGAACGCTATTGGGCTCAACAGGCCGGTTTGGGCTTTATCGGTCGTAATACCCAATTGATACTCCCCGGTAAAGGATCGTTTTTTTTTCTGGGAGAATTGGTCGTCACTTTACCTCTTACTCCCGATTCGCCTTTGAAAAATCATTGCGGAAAATGCCGGCGGTGTATAGATGCCTGTCCTACACAAGCTCTGAGCAGTTCCGAGGTATCGCTAGATGCTCGAAAATGCATTTCATGTCAGACGATCGAGAATCGAGGGCCTATTCCTGTTGAAATTGCAGAACATTTGGGAAACAGAGTATATGGTTGCGATACCTGCCAAACGGTTTGTCCCTGGAATCGTTTTGCCCGTGCGACCATTATCGATGAATTACAGCCTTCTGATGAATTCCTTCATCTCGACACAGACCGGTTACAACAGCTTACACGGGATGATTTTAACCGTATATTTCGCCATTCGGCCGTAAAACGGGCTAAATACGAGGGATTGATGCGGAACGTAAAAACGATTGTAGAAAATGATGGAAAACCGAGCCGGATATAATCCGGCCCGGTTTTGTTTAATTACAGTTTCGTATAAAAATTGTTTTTGTATGCGGGAGGTTTATTAATTCGATGGAGGAACAGTAGTGATGATTACTACCCGGTTCCATTTTTTTTGTTCGTATGGCTGTGCATCTATTCCGGCTCCCTGAACTTCAATACGTTTGCGGTCGATATGATATTTTTTCGTTAAAATATCTCTGACCATAATACTTCTTTTTACTGAAAGGTGCAAATTATATTGTGTTGTTCCGGTTTGCTGATCGGCATAACCGGTGAGTCTAATTTTTATATCCGGATTCTCATTTAAATATTTTACGATATTTATAAAAGTAATTTCTTGTCCGTAGGAAGGGATGTCATTGTCTATATCGAACAGAATCGATCCCAGCATAATCGGTGTATTGTTTTTTACCGGTACTTTTTTTTCTATTTTTACTTCTTTGTTTATGTAAACAGTATCTACTACGGTTTTTATTGTTTCGACTCTATTTAAAATTTCCGGGTTTATAATTTGTACATAATGAATTTTTCTCGGCCTTTTTTCTCTTTTTTGTTTTTTCGGCTTTATAAAATTGAAATTGCGGTTTCCAAAATTATAGGTTACCCCTAAAGTTATAGCTAAATTGCTTTCATACATTTTTCCGGTGATGCGTCCATCGAATTGATCGGGAAAGAGAGAGTTTTGAATTTCGAGGTTCAAATCGAAACCTTTCGGAAATTTATATTTTCCGATCAAAGAAAAATTTGTTGAAACGACATTTATATTCGGTGTACCTTTGTAAGCAAACGTATGGGCATATCCGATTCCTACTGCAGGTATAATATCCCATTTACCACTGGGATTATAGCCTATTACCAAATTGGCCAAGCTAACCTGAAAGTCGATATGTGTGTTTAAGTAACGGAGGTTACGGCGGTAACTTCCATCAGGGCGGATCTTATTTTCATTTCTAGCCGGATCATTCGGCCCGTAAATAAAGCTATTAGTTAACGGATCGTTCAAGTATATGCCATCGGTCGTACTGTATCCGTTAAAACCGTATCCGTTTGCTTGAATTCTTGTTCCCCAATAAGGCGAAAACCACTTGCCTCCCGTAATGGATATAGCGGGAGAAATATGTTCTCCAAAGCTCAGTCTTGATGCGCCTTTAGAAAAATAAAATTGACCGCCCAATCCCATTTCTACATACCAGTTTGAAAGTGTTTCGGTTTTATTCGGTATTTCTCTCGAATTTGAAAAACTTTCGGTTACATATGCTAAAAGAAAAATACTTACCA
Source organism: Coprobacter tertius (assembly GCF_024330105.1). Classification (NCBI taxonomy): domain Bacteria; kingdom Pseudomonadati; phylum Bacteroidota; class Bacteroidia; order Bacteroidales; family Barnesiellaceae; genus Coprobacter; species Coprobacter tertius. The sequence goes on along the minus strand of NZ_JANDHW010000001.1, from coordinate 21,200 downwards.
AAACATATTTAGTTGTTTTTATTTTGTTTTTATTCTTATCCATATTATTGTACTATATTCAATGTTAATATTTCAGGGGCATCAATAGTGCCGAAAATGGCGTCTTGCTCGAACGATAAGAAAGCATCAGTGGAGTACATGTACTGATTCTGATTATTATAATATTTGAATGAAACTTTTGAGATTTCCTCCGGTAATCCTTTGATTGTGATAAAAAATGCGTTGTCTACAAATTGGCCTATACCACGGCATTCGTCATTTACAAAAGCAGCTATTTGGTCGTTTTTTTGATAAAGTGCCTGCATGTTTGGAGGTAATACCACGACAGCTGTCATATTTACCGAATATTTCGTGTCTTCTACCTGCCAAACCGGAGGGGGAAATGTTTTATAAACTTCTTCTTTCTGACAGCTATTTAATCCCAGGATAAAAAGGAAAAGAGTTAGAGAATATTTAATTGGATTTTTCATAAGATAAACTGTTAAGCTGTTTCTAACCTTTTATTAAAAGGTTAGAAACAGCTTTTATAATTATTGTTTTTCTATTTTATGGATTGATGTTGTTCCGTTTACGTTTACACGTACGAGGTAAATTCCCGGTTCGCAAGACAAATTTCCCATGGTACCGTTCCAACTTACTTGATAAATGTTACTTTGGACTACTTTTTTATCCCATTGTATAACTGGTTGGCCGAGAATATTGTAAACAGCAATTTCTACCCGATCTCCTGGATTTGTCGAAACTCGGATATTCAGTATATCAGTAAAAGGATTAGGATAAACCGAAGCATTTTTTACCGAGAATCCAAAATCGATTTTTACCGGTTGCAGTACGGTACCCGAGATATTGTTTGACCGGTATGGGATGATTGTTCTGGATCGGGCGATAGTTTCTCCTTGTCTATCTAGTTCGAATCTGATCTCTCGGTCACTGTTATCTCCGGAAATAGATATGAAATTAAGAATTCTTTCACCTACTTTTATTCCCTCGCTTACACCTCTTAATATACCATCGATATAACCTTTTATTTTGTCTCCGGGTTTCACTTCGTCAGATATAGCGATGATGCTCATATTTTCGGCATAATTATAATTAGTATATGCGTCAGGCATTAAGCTATATGTAGCGATTTTGTTTCGTTGTTCTTTTTTTTCAGTTAAGATTCCCGATGAAGAAGGATAAGTAAAGATTACATTATCGGAAGCTGTACGTAATAACATATATCCCTTATTCGGTTCCATATATTTCAGATTTCCAATCCATCCGGTACCGGAATACATGCAAAACTGATTTTGAGATTTCAGAATATCACCTTCTTGAGCATCATATCCGGCCATCGCTTCTTTTACAGTAATATTTGTTGAGGGTAGATATCCGATATAATTCCATCGGTTTCCTAAAATATTTATTGGTGCTGTTTTAGGATCGATAAAAGATCCGTCAACACTTAAAATTTGATTATCAGAGGAATGTATCATATATAAAGAGACATTGTCGAAACCACCATTTTGAGTCAGAGTCCCTGTCCAGCCTTTATTTTTAGAATAAGAGTCGAAGAAGTTTTGATTTTTTACAATATCCGATGTTGTCCAGTTTCCGTTTTTCAATGTAGCAGAAACTTTTGTCAGGTCTATATTTGACAGATTAAATGATATCCAGTTCCAGCCTTCTGTAATATCAATATTTTGAAAGAGTATCTCTTTACCATCGAATATAATCGGTTTTTTAGGAGTTCCTTCTACACCGTCGTTGACAAATCGGATTGTTTTATCTGGGGTTGCATAATATATTTTTCCCGTGCTGGCATCCCATATCCGGAATTCTATATCATTAGTTTGCTTCTTGTTATTGAATATGGTAAGGAAGGTATACCACATATCTTGATCTCGATCGTAACTGTTATTAGCCACTCCTATACATTTCCCATTTTCAAAAGCTGCAAGCAAATCTTCTTTGTCGGTAGAGAAAATCGTATTGATACGTATTTTCCCGAAAAGAGACATATTGTATTTATAATCTGCCGGATTTACAGTCCATTCCGGTTTTTTGCTATTTACTTTCAGAGAGAGCTGTAACGGTTCGGTCACATTGTTTTCTCCTTTTACGTAAATGACTTCTTCGTATGTTCCTACATTTGTCCCTTCGTCGATCGTAAACGTAATTTTTTTGCTTTCTTTCGGGTTTAATTCTCCGCCCATCGGATCAGCACTCAGCCATGCGGGCAGACTTTCTAAGGTAAAGTTTTTAATACTTCCACCGACATTGCTTAAAGTGACTTGGAATTCATAAGGTTCATATAAAGTTTTGTCGATAGAAATTTTGCTTTCACCCCATTTCAGTTGGTTGCGGTCTATATATGCACTCCAACGATAAACGGTAGGATCTACATTTCCATTCAGATCGCGTACATCTTTTAATGCTACATTGACAATCGTTTTTTCTAATACCTCGGGAGCTTCTTCGAGATTGATAATAATCGAGCTTCCATTGGTTACAAAGCTATATTTTACATTCTGTTCAGGACCTTTCGATTTCAGAGGGGCTTTTTCGTCGGTTTCCGATGCATTTCCCTCTGCGACAGCAGAATATTTTTTTTGTGCCTGATCTTCGAGAGTATATATTAATTCTTTGATGTTAGATGTGTTAACGATATATTTTTCAAAAGGATAATAAGCGATAAGACCCATCTCCGAGCCATTCATTTTTTTATGGGTATTCCGGCTGATAATCGATTGTGTAAGAGCACTATTCCATATTCGCAGTTCGTCGATTTGTCCAGAAAAGAAACGGTCTTTATGATTTAAATCGGGTAATTTAGGATCTAACCAACAGCAGGCTCCCAGATAAATTTGTGATCCAGATATGCCGCCTACACTATCGCTTCTGAAATAGTTTTTGAGTTCTCCGTCCATAAATATTTGGGCATTTCCCGAATTCCGGTTTACAGAAATTGCAAAATGGTGCCATTCTCGATTCATGTAAAAACCGTTGACGATTTCTTTGTAACCTTTGCTACGGAAGATAAGTTGATTATTTTCAAAGCCGACAAAAAATTTGTTGGCTTTGTTTCCTTGTTCGTTCCCGTCGGCTTTTCCGTTATCGACCAACGCCGCATCGGCTTGAGTGGTTGCTGTTGTACGGAACCAAAATTCCAGCGTAAAATCTTCACCTTCTTTAATAGGTATTTCCGAGCTGTTTATAATCAGCATTCCGGTAGCATTGTCGAATTGTGTTGCTTTTCCAGCAGGAGTACTCCATGTTCCGTGTAGAGAGGCATTGTTTCCACGAGCTTTGTCTATTATTAAAGAGCCTTCTCCTTCATCCATAGGCAGATAAGTTACCAGTGAAGATTCCATCCCGGAGAGTATAGAAAGGCTTTTCGATTTAATATCCGAGATCGATCGAGCTTCATCCCAAAAACGAGCTTCATGCATTCCTCCAGCAAAATAATTCGTTTTGTTTACATTACGTCCGAATTCAATTTTTCCGATGCCTTTATAAGGGGGCACCTCGTTTTGGTTTATTACTGATTCATAATTGTAAAAGGCTTTTAAGTTATGTCGGTCATTGTCGTATACGACTGCAATATGAGCCCATTGCCCCGATGCCATATTGATAACATTCGACGTGTATTTTTTATTGTCTAATTGTACTTCGATACGTTTATCGGAGGTGAGGCTTACCTCGAAAATATCAGGATTGTTGCCATGAGTAAATAAGGTCCCGGACCGATTCGGATCACGAGGTTTTACCCATAGTTCTAGTGTCATGCTTTTATCGGTCATGTTTTTATCGAATTCAGTAGACAGATAGTCGGTTTCGCCATTTAAGTAGACCGATACATCATGGTTCCCATTTGACCCATTTTTAATGGCTGTTACTTCGAAGTTGGCGTTGGTGAAATATCCTTCGGCTAATGCTTCGTTAAAGTCGATCTGGATGTTGTCGTCAATTCCTAAAATTCCGCTGGCCGGTTTGGGTGTACCGAATAGTTTCGGTAATACGAGATCTCGTTTCCCACTGACGACATTTGATTCGGAAGTTACATATCCGGTTCCCATCGTGCAATAACTTACGGCTCTGATATCGTAACTTTGGTCGAGTGTACCGGAAAAATTGCAATTGATAACCGAGCCTTCTATCATTGCTTTTTCTGTTTCCTGAGCTTGATTATAATATTCGTCGTTTGCATAAAATGTTTTAATGTTTTGCCAATCTTTATCGGATGACGAAGAGGGTTTGTACTGTACTGCGATATGATGGAAATTTCGGAAGTTTATGTCGAATCCATCAACGGTTATTGGTAGATAATGGGTTCCATTATCTAGTTTGGGTGAATTTAGGTTTAAAACCCAGTTATTTCCCGGTGATTTAATATTAACATCGGTACTTGTAGGGATAAAATGTACCGACAGGGAAACGGTATCGGCAATATCTTCGAGGAAATCAGTTGGATCGTATTGACATTGGGATGCTAAAATCAGATTCATATTTTCGTAATCATATTTGTCACCCATACGTACTTCCAGCGTTTTTTCGAGAATATTACCGTAGGGAACGACAAAAGCACGACCTGTACTTAGCGCTACTCCGTCGATCGAAAATTTGGCTCCGCTTTTATTCGAGGCATCATCCATTTTTAATATGTATATCGCGTCTTCCTGTGCTTCCGAATCGTTACTCAACAATAATTTAAATACTGCTGCTTTATTAGACGGAACTCCCGATATTGTTTTAACAGCTGCTTCAATTTTAGGTACTTCAATACGTAATGTACCTTCGCTTAGTTTATGTTTTCCCGGTTCGAAATAACGAGTAACTTCAGGTCCCTCATACGGACATGAAGTTGCTCCACCTTGTGTATAATAAACAAAATCGGTACCGGTTGATGTTCCTTTTTCTTTTCGTATATCAACACTGATGTAATCATCGTCACCTTCTTCTTGTAAGACAAATCCGATTTTTTTTGTTTTTTCTTCAGATGAACCGGATTCAGTTGTTGAATTTGTCTCGACAGCCTCATTAATGGTCATTTTTGCACCGAATCCGTTTACTGTCGCTCCCAATTCTGCCACAGTTTCATTATTTATAGTAAATGAAAAGGATTGATTTCTTTCTTCACTTGTACTGTATTCTTCGGAATATTCGATTCCGGCACCGGCTTGGAACGAGAAATTTTTAAATAAGATAGATTCTACTTTTTTCTGTTCATTATCGGCCAGAATCTTTATCCATGAGTCAATAGAATTGTTTAATGATGCGATTGTGTCTGTTGCCGCTTTGTCGTCGTATCCATCTGGGAAAATAATCTTATAACTATCTCCGTCGAAAGTAGCAGCGTCGGTATTGGTTTTTCCGAAGTTTTCGTTATTCTTGTCATATTTTGAAACATATACGGGCGTTTTTCTTTCGTTAGCCAATGTTTTAGCGTATGTGTCGGTCGTTCCTTTATCGAGAAGTACTGCGTCTCGGAGTCCGGTAAGTTTGGGCAATAAGGTTTGTTCGATAAATATTTGAGGGTAAACCAATAACGTGCCGAAGTGTTTACCGATAGACAGTGTTTTTTTCGACGAAATGCAGTAATTGCCTACAGTTTCTTTTATATCTTCTCCTGCATTGGGACCGATTGGGGCTATACCCAACAAATTTTCTATGCCGTAAGTAATATTTGTAGAATTCGCTACGATAAGGTCGCCGTTGCGTCCGTCATACAGTGGATCGTTGCTGGTTTGGAAGCGTGTATTTAATGTCGTTGAGGAGACTGTAGAATTCGATTCGTTATCGTCGCTTTTAGTAGATACTGTTACTCCCAGAGAATTTTCGCTATCGACTGAGGTTTCTGTTTCTACACCTACTCCTACACTGGTTGTTAGATTGAGACCCATCAGAGCCGTTGTTCCGGCTCCCGAATCGGTAATGCTCCCGGAAGTGATAGTAGTTTTATTTGAAATTGTCAAACCTTCCTCTGCATAGGCATAACTTTGTGATCCTGGCGGATCCCTTAAAATCATTAAGGCTTCTGTTGGACCTTCGGTGACAAAATCTTTACCTCCTGTTTGTACCCCTCCTATATGATATCCCGTAACGGAAGGAGCGGAGATTGTTTTACCGTTGAATTCGAATGTGACTTCAATATTTTTTTCTATATTGTTTAAGTCAGGTTCTTTTGTTTGGTATGCAACGGTAACAGAACCGTTTTTATCGAGAGTATACGGTTCGTTTGTGACTTTAGCAAAACCATTTGAAATTTTAACGGTGCCTCCTTTGACGGGAACCTTGTCGTATGATGTGATTTCCGGTGCCGAATTCTTGGAAATATTCCGGTAGAAGGGGTATTCTTCGTAAGCGTCTATTTTAAATTTATATGTTTTACCTTTCTCGAAGATCGGTTTTCCCATTAAATACTCATTTTTTTGTTCATTATACAGGGTAAGTTGCTCGGTTTTCCCATCGAGATTCATTATTTTGTAGTCAAGACTTCCGAAATAGGTTTTGCCCATACCATTTATCTGGCTAAAGCGTACTACTGGATCGATACGGTGTATGAATTTGTATATTTTGTTATACTTTACCGTATCTTCTTTCACTGTTCCGTCTTCATCGGGAAGAAGGCTGTAAATACTGTTTTGTTCATTAAATGCATTAGAAAGATCCAATATATTTTCGTCTTTTAGGCCGGTATATCCTGTAACTGCGATATTGGCGATTTTGTATTGCTCGGGAATAAGATCGGCGACAAACTCTCCGGTTTCGGGATCGGTAGTAATCGTAACAGAAGTGGCATTCGATTTTATCGTGTTTTTGTGTTCTGGATGAAAATGTTTTATCGTTACTGTTTCTTCTGTTTGAGTATTTCCAGTATTTTTATCTTCATAATAAAATATCTTGCCTTTAGAATCATCTTTTAATTGTAAGGTTAGTGATATTTTTTCTCCCAGGTTGTTTTTCGAAAGTGAGTGTCCGACAGGAATCGTATCTTGAATAGTTCCACCAGCAATTCGCCCGATTACCCGTACTCGAGTGGCATCCCAGAAGCGTATATCGCTTTTGTTTTCCTGATAGTCGAGATCGGCATTGAACGAATTTTTCAATTTGCCGTCATTTACAAATATATGGTTTTGTTTAGCGGCTTTTACTTCATGCTGTCCCACCGGGACATTTATCGAGAATTTACCGTCTTCAGAACTGCTTATTATTTCTCCGTTACTGAGGGATGCGATTTTACCGTCGATATAGAACATAACGCCCTCGACTGGTATTGTACTTTTTTCGTAATATACGGTGCCTTCTATTTTAAATGATGAGAAATCTTTAAAATCAATATTAAACATCGATGAAGTTTGTCCGATGACGATGGTCTTTTCACCGGGAGAGAATTGGTGAGTTCCAAAATAGGGAACTAATGTATATTCCGTTCCGTCTCCCGAATAAGGAACTCCTGTAATACGATAGTTGCCGTTTTTGTCGGTTACACCTCTGAATGAAAGCTGATCCGGTTCGGGTATCACCTTTTTATCAAGTGTTATATTATGTGATTTGCCATGATTTTCATTGTATTTAGTTCTGTAAAATGACAAGTCGTAAAATTCGGAAGTAACTGGTTCATCGAAACGCCAGTATGCGGCTAAGCCGTCTTCGTTAGCGGCTAGAAAACGGTTATGGTTTTGGATGATTTCTTCCTGAGTTAACGATCTATCCCAAACCCGAACTTCATCGATATGTCCGTTAAGATTTTTGCCTATGATCGCTTTACCTGCTTCTTTTTGAATATTTGATAAACTGACGTCATGCGTATATACCGATAATGTATCGATACCTGCTTCGTTTGCCGTATACAGGTATAAAACCATTTGTGTTTTACCTGCAACCTGTTTGCATACGGCCGATATATGTGAGAATCTTTCGGGCGTTAAAATTTGGGTTGCGGTGACCGACTCGGATTGCGTGCCCTTAGTAATTTTAAAATAGGGGATGCCGGCATCTAACCCGATTTCGTAATTCCCTTTTTGCAGGATAGTTCCGGTAGTATGTTCAGTTGAGGGTTTCACGTAAGCCTGTATCGTATAAGCTAAAGACGTTTGCGGTAAGTTATTATCGGTTTCTAAATACGAATCGGCATTTCCTTCGAATTTTACACTTTGTCCGCTGAGAGATTCTGGACCGCTAACTCGTACATCCACACCTTCTACCGCTTGTTCGCTATTTGTAAAAGTGATTCTTCCGATAATTTGTCCGGTAGGGGCTCTGAACCCGATTGTTTTTGGTTGGGTCTTACTTTCGACCACTTTATTGGCACAGTTCGATAGTCCGACGATTTTGTATTGGTAAATGAGGCCAGGTACACAGTTTTTATCTTCTACCGAATAGGTCGATTGAGTCGCCGCTCCTGATACAGACGCTATTTGATCATAATTGTCATCATTTGCGTGATCGGGATCATATATACGACGGCGAACAGAAAAATTATCGAAAGTAGCACCTATTACCGACCAGGAAATTTCAACGCGATCGGTAAAATATCCTTTTGATGCACTCATTTGGGCTACGAGGTCACCTTGATCTGTCGGAATTATGCTTTCGGGAGTATATATAGGTTCTAAGGGGCTATATGTAAGAGGATTCGGTTTTACCTGTAATTTATACCGATATTCGTTACATAATTGCAGCATATCGTCGATATATGCACCCGAATTGTCGTCTTCGAATTTGTCTTTATATTTGTTATATTCTTCTTCCGATGTAAATTCGTCAGGTGAGGGTTTATCGGTTATATTGTTTTTGGGAAGTTCTATGTCTTCGACCGTATTCAATGTGATGTTCTGCCGCGTAAGTACGAATTTACTGCCATTACTCCATACATCTCCGTTTGTTTTCCAATAAATCAATGATTTTCCGTTTTCTAATAATACTACATGCGAATCATTTATCGATAAATGTATGGTATTTATCGTTACATTATTCAGCTCTTTTTTGAACTTGTTATTCCAGGCAGAGAGGTCTTTTGTTTTTTCTCTTATGATTGAAAAATTATAGGTACCTATTGCTTTTTCGGGTATATCTACATTGTAAGTATAGTTAGTTACTCCTAGGCTGTATGGAATTTTAACGAGTTCTGTTTTTTCGGTTTGTCCGTTGAGGCTGTAATTGTAAGATAGCAAAAAATTATCTTTTATATAATTTTGACTTGAAGTACCTCCAACCGACCAGGATATTTTAATTTGCCGTTGCGATTCATCGAATGCACCCTCTATTTTATTTACTTGTGGATAAGCCGGAAGGGTGACGGTGTTGCTGGTCGATGAAACGGATATGTTTTCTACTGAAAAGTCCTGTGTGACTACGTATTTGTTTTCCCGGATTAGATCTATGTCTGTTGCATCGATTAAAAAAGTACCGGAGTCCTCTGTTGTTTCTACAGATGAAATAATTTCTCCATTTGAGGACTCTTTCCTTAAGTTTATTTTTCCTAAATTCCGAATCTCTGTTGTACCTCCATTTAATTTATTCCATGAAATCGAGACTTGGGGCTTATCTTCGCTTTGGGTAAATACGGGGTTTTCGATAGAAATATCCGGCAAAGTGGCTGTTGTAGAGATGGACAGGCTTTGGCTGATTGTTTGATCTGATGTCGCTCCGTCGTTCCACCAGACTCCATTAAATCCTATATTGACATTTGTATTCAATAGTCCTTGTGGTACATAAAATTTGATGTGAATCCAGTCTATAGTTCCAGAACGGGATTTTGTGTATGAGAACTTATCGGAGCCTTTCGTTTGGGAACATGTCGCATTACCTCCTTTCCCGTTACCTGAATCGCAGTAAACACGGAATGTTGAAGATCCGATCGTAAGATCGAGCCAACCGGAATTTGGAGAGAATCCGGCGTTCCAGGTCAAAGCGTCCGAACCATGATCATCCCATACCGGGAATGATAAGTTAATTACGCCTTCTTGTGGGAGCCATTCTTGTTTTATACCTCCCATTTCGTTTGGCCAATAGTGTTTGGCGTATGCATGTTGTAAAGTAAAACAGACAAAAAAGAGTGCCATCAGGATGATCTTTCTTCTCGGATGCCTCATTGTATTTCGGAAAGTTCTCGAAACGGTTATTGTTATTTCAGAAAAAGTATTCATCGTTTTCATTTTATAATTAATCTATATTTTTAAAAGGCATATACGGCCCTGACTTTCGCTGTTGTCGATTTAGCGGTATTGGGACGGCTAAAATCAGATGTATTTATAACTAGATAGCTTTGATTTTCGTCGATTTCGGTAGAGGTCCAATATCTTCCGGAGTCTTCTATCGGTATTTTTCCCTTTTCAAGTAACGTTACATTCAGTAAAAATGCGACTTTGCAGATAGAGACCATTTCATTTACCGATGGCATGTACCATCCACTACCTTTTGAGGTACACCATGTGTTTGCCGGATATTTCGTCGCATTATCAGGGAGGGCCGATATAAGAGATGTATTCTTTTCTCCGTTATCTGTATTGGTTGCATTTGTTACAATATTTTCGGTACTCCAAGCTAATGATGAAGGCGCTTCGTCTAACGAAATAATTTTGCCATGTAAACCTCCATCGGTTATTTCATATACTATACCTATCGGATCTGTTTTGTCTTCTTTGGTGTAATAAAGGTTCCCGATGGCATAGGTCTCTCCTGCAACGGGTTTACTGGTTGTTTCGGCCCAAGACAAACGACGTATGGCTCGAGCGGTACCTGCAATCGTTTTATCATCATTATAAGTTTCACCGGCTAAAACCGTTATGGGAGCTTCTCCCTGACCTGCGGGAAGCGTATAGGATTTCATGGCAATCCCCGTAGCATAGGCTCTCTCGTTATTGTCGTTTTCGCGCAGACTTTCGGTAGAAGACCAATAGAATGTGCCTGATAATGGGGTCCCACCGACTGCCAAGAGTTGGCTGTTTATATTATTTTTATTTTTAAATATTTCCGACCATTCGTTGATAGAAGGTAAATACCAGGTATTATCATCTGTAATGGTTACAGCAAAAGCGGGAAAATTTGTTCTCCAATCGGGAAGGCTCTGTATAGTCTTGGAATTTTCTCGGCCATCTTTTTCGCTGGTCGCACCGGATGTTTCGTGCGATGTGCTCCATTTTTTGTTTGCTGTTTCTTGAAGTGAAAGAATTTTTCCATAACGGCCAACGGTAGAAACTTCTATGATCACGCCTTCGGGTAAACCGTTACGTGCATAAAAGATATCTCCAGTTTTATAGGTCGATGCCGAGGTATTGGCATAAGAGGGTTCTATCCAGGTAAGTTTTCCGTCGGCAACGCTTAATACTTGTCCTTCTTGTCCTATGGGCAGTATTGTCCATGAGTTATCAGACCAATACATGATGTCTCCTTCATTGTTACCGGCAGGCTTGTTGGTGAGATCATTGTAGTTTCCGCTGAACGAATTAGACGGGAATTCTACCGAATCTCCTAATTTTAAGAGAGTTTCGGTGTTTTCATCGCCTCCTTCAAGATACAGTTTGTTTTCTCTGATGCTTAAAGTCTGTTTTACCGGCTTGTCAGTCAGCTCTTTATAATTTCCGCTAAATCCGGTTGGAAGAATTGAAAAATCGGGATCGATTTCTAAAAGAGTTGCTTTGTCTTTTTCTCCTGTCAACATGAGTTTACCTTCTTTAATTCCTAATTTTTGTTTACCTGGAGTATTTAATAGGTCGGAATAGTTACCGCTGAATCCTTCGGGTAGTTTAAAAAATTCGGAGTCGATCTTGAGGTAGTCGCCTCCAGTTATTACCAGATTACCGTCTTTGATACTTAGAGTCTGTTTTTCGGGAATTCCATTTAGGTCTTTATATTCACCTGAGACGGCAACTGGTTTAAGATCGGGCAAATTAGTAAGATTATTATAATTGCCTTCGAAGCCTTGTGGCAGTGTAATTGAGCCGCCATCAGTCAAGGAGATTGTATTGCCTTGAATGCTCAATTGTTGTTTATCGGGTATATTTGAAAGATCATTAAAATCGCCTGAAGTAGCAACTGGGGAAAATAGGGGTGTATTAATCAGTTTATTATAGTCGCCGTCGAATCCATTGCCTGCATTTTTCGCATATAGGGCATAAGGTACGCTCAGTAGTTGACTTGTACCTGTTATTCGATAATTATTACCTCCGTCCGGATCGGTTTCGGTTTTGATAAAGTATGTTCCTGAAGACCAGTTGATCTCCGAAAATGTTCCCAAAGAAACATTTCCGTTTCCAATGTATAAACTGATCGTTCCATTGGAATTGGATTCTATTGTATGTGTTTCGATATAAACAGGAGAACTGTTTAGTCCGTTTTTTAGAATGCTGATTTTTACATTGACAGGTTTATTGACGACCAGATTGCCTGAAGTATTTCTGATTACCGCCTGATAACTTATCAGATCGGGAGCCTGAGCTTTTATTGAGATGGCAATAAGGGTAAAAAGAGATACAATTAAGATTCTTTTGTATGTATTCATTTGTATGTCTGGTTGATTGTAGTTTATTTTTTTAGGATCTTGAATACTTTTAGGACTCTATTTCCCATGTTGATTCTCAGAAAATAGGTTCCGGGGGCTAAAGTAGAAACATCGATACGGGTTTTTGTGTCATGTATCTCGTTAAAACGTAGTGAAGTCCCTTGTATATCGATTAATTTTGTCGTTATGTTTTTAATATTCGGGGATAAAGAGAGGGAGAGGATCAGGTAGTCGGCAACGGGGTTGGGGTATACATTCATTGAAATTTCGGGATAAGAATCGATTCCATCCGTAATTGAAATTTCATATATTTGTTGAATTCCGGGAAAAATAGAACCCGATACTGAAAAATGAGGGACAATAAAAGGTTGTCCTACGGAATAGCTGGTAAATCCGGCCGGTTGAGAGACGGATCCTCCCGCGGAATTTATACTGGTTTGCGCCTGAACGAAAGATATACAAAAGATGATTGATAAAATAAGAAGTAATTTTTTTCTCATACCGTAAAGTGTTAATTTAAATTAATTTCTTTTTTGATTCATTTATTTCATTTTATTAATTAATATAATTATTGGGATCTTTATAATTGTTTTTTTAATGACGGTTGTTTGAAGAACTTATATTCGTTTCGTAAGGTTTGTGGTGATTTCCCGAAATGTTTTTTACAGAAAAAAGAAAAATGTGCTCTTGAAGAAAAGTTGTATTCTTCTGAAATTTCAATAAATTTTTTCCCCCCGTTATGGAGCTCGTTTAAAATATCTGCTTTTTTCTTTTCAGTCATCCATTTCCCGGGGGGAGCGTGCATATTTTCGAGAAATTTTCTTTTAAAAGTAGATAGACTGCAGTGTGCTAAAGTTGCGAATTCGTTTACTGATTTTACTTTTTTGTAGTTGGATAGTATGAAAGAGTGAAAATCGAAGGTATAATTTATTATCGGAAAAAATAAATGGGCAATATCCTTTAGGGTATAATATTTCTTTAAGTATAAAAACAATTCGGCCAATTTCCATTCATTAAAAGAGTCTCCTATTATATCGTTTTTGATACAAGATTTTATGTAATAAAGGAAATATTCCGTCTCTTTATTTATAGGATAGGGTTGAATTTGATATTTTGTGATATGAATGCATTCTTTTTTTAATATATCTAATGGAAAAACTTTCTGTAATTGAGAAACCGACGAGATCTCTACGGTTAGTATACTGGAAGTTTCGAGAGATTTACATTTAGGTATGTAATGAGGAGAGATGAACGTAAATTGGCCGGCGCAGATGTATGTGTGATTTGCGCTATTGGTTAGTGTAATGATCTTTCCTGACAAAATAAATAATAATTGAGAACTTTTGTTTTTAAAAGATATTGTTTCACCTGTTCTAAAATTCCTGTATGTAAAAAGAAGTGGTATTTTCATTTTACATAACCTTTTATAGGCATATTAATAAATTTAACTATATTAAGCAAAGATATATATAATATCGAGAGGGATAATTACATATATGGTTCTTTTTTTTTATATATTTAGTTCGGGTTAAAATGGTTATAGTAATTGATAGAGAATAATAGTATTGAAAATAGATCGAAGAATAAATAGTTTTAAGAATATAAAGTGTATTTAATATTATATGAAATAATGTCTTGCAGCTTGTTATAGAATATAGAGAACCGAATATAAAAAATTATGAGAAATTTCTCCGATAGATTATTCTCCGGAATAGTAATGTTCAGCTCTTACATCGATCAAATTATTTCCGGTAACAGATACCGTCGCAAACGGCGATGAGTTTTCCTTCTTGGTCGGTGATTTCTACTTTATAATGGCAAAGGGTTTTATGTAGAAGGATTTCACGAGCCTCGGCTGTTAGAGTGTCTCCTTTTTTTGCGCTTGCCAGAAATCGAATATCGGATTGTATCGAAAAGGCTAAGCGGCCATGAGCGTTTGCCGCGGCAGCCATTGCCAGGTCTGCTAATGTAAATAACGCCCCTCCCTGTACTACATTACCGGCATTGAGATGTTGGTCTTCTATGATAAGTACTGCTTTGGCATAGCCCGGGTCGGCGATGAGTAGCCGTATACCGGCATCGGTTGCAAACCGGTCGTTTTTAAAAAAATCGATATAGTTCATAACTGTTGTTCCGATATGATAAAAGGCGGGATACCGCCTTTTATCATTATAATGATTATATGACGGAAATGCCTGTTTATTTATTTAGTTTCCATTCGAAACCGTCTTTCGTATCTTTTATTTCGAAACCGATCTCGGTAAGTTTATTTCGTATAAAATCAGATGTTGTCCAATCTTTTCGCTCTTTGGCTTCTTTACGTATATCGAGCAGTAAGTCGACAGCCTTTTCATAGGCTTCTTCGTTGCCTGCAGCAGCTTCGGCTTCGTTTCTGAGTCCTAAAATATCGAACATAAAGGTACGGAATGTGTCTTCCAGTTGGTTCAGGTCGGTTTCTGAAATTGTTGCATTTCCTGCTAATATGGTATTGATAATACGTACGCCGTCGAAAAGATGGGAAATTACGATCGGACTGCTCAAGTCATCGTTCATTGCTTCATAACAACGAGCTTTCAGGTCGGGTATCTCGACACTCGTTTCAGCCGAGGGCTTTATTTTTTTCAGGTTTTCCCAGCCTTCCATCAGGCGTTGTAATGCTTTTTCTGAAGCTTGCAAGGCTTCGTTGCTGAAGTCGAGTGTACTTCTGTAATGAGCAGTCAGGATAAAGAACCGAATGGTCATCGGGCTATAAGCCTGTGCCAGCAGAGGATGCTCGCCTGTAAAAAACTGATCGAGTGTAATGAAATTTCCCAGAGATTTTCCCATCTTCTGTCCGTTGATGGTAATCATGTTGTTATGCATCCAATAATGTACTGTTTCTTTTCCTTGAGCAGCAACCGATTGCGCGATTTCGCATTCATGATGAGGGAAGAGTAAATCCATTCCTCCTCCATGTATATCGAATTCTTCGCCGAGGTATTTTGTCCCCATCGCTGAACATTCGAGATGCCAGCCGGGGAATCCGTCACTCCAGGGAGATGGCCATCTCATGATATGTTCGGGGGAAGCTTTTTTCCATAAAGCGAAATCGAAGCTATTATGTTTTTCATGTTGGCCGTCGAGTTCACGGGTCGTATTCAGCAATTCGTCGATGTTACGCCCCGAGAGTTTACCGTAGTGATGGTCTTTATTGTATTTTGCGACATCGAAGTAAACCGAACCGTCGCTTACGTATGCATATCCGGCGTCGAGAATTTTTTTTATGTATTCTATTTGTTCGATAATGTGACCCGAGGCATGAGGTTCGATGCTGGGAGGTAGTACGTTAAGGGCGTCCATAGCCTTGTGATACCTGTTGAGGTAATATTGTACGACTTCCATGGGCTCGAGTTTTTCGAGACGCGCCTTTTTTGCGATTTTGTCTTCTCCTTCGTCGGCATCGTTTTCGAGGTGTCCTACGTCGGTAATGTTGCGTACATAACGTACTTTATATCCTAAATGACGAAGATACCGAAACAGGAGGTCGAAGGTAATGGCCGGTCTCGCGTGCCCCAAATGTCCGTCTCCGTATACGGTGGGTCCGCAAACATACATTCCCACGTAAGGCGGATTGATAGGCACGAACAATTCTTTTTTTCGCGTCAGCGTATTGTAAATCGTCAGTTGATGTTCCATATTTATTTTTTTTCTATTGCAAAGTTAATGATTTTCGCAAAGCATAACTTTATTAGAGGTAATAAATCGGTTAAAAACATGTTGAAGGGATATTACAGAGAACGTCTTTTTATCGAATTACCGAATGTTTTACAGGTTATATTTTCAGCCGCGATACGTAAAATCCGGATATGTTTTACAGCCGGAGCGCTATAGCCGAAAGAACGTTGCGTGTAGTGGCGCATCATAATGTCGAGCGCTTTTATTTTTTCGTCGAAGTTTTCGATAAATTCTACTTTCCCCGTACACATGACGCTTTTTGAAACCATACTGTAACTGCAAGCTACATCCGGATGCTGGAAAGTGAGTTCTTCTCCTGTATTCATTATCAGTCTTACTCGATTGTCGGCTGCCAGTAATTCCAGTTTTTTACCTTCAGGTCCCGAGTGCAGATAGAATACATTGTTTTCGTATCCGAAATTCATGGGAACGACATAGGGTATGCCGTCCCGGCCGTTCATCGCCAGGTAACAAACCTTGCATTCGCGTATTACGGCCTCTATTTGTTCCTGTTCTTCGATCGTTCTGGTACGCATAATCGATGAATTTATAGATTAGGCTTGGCCACCCGGTGCCATAAAGGGCGGGATAGCGGCAGAATCGTCATTGGTACGTATCGTACCGAATTGTTTTTCGTATTTTAGAATATTTTCTTCGATAGCGAACATCAACCTTTTTGCATGCTCGGGAGTAAGAATAATACGGGATTTTACCGGTGCCTTGGGAATGCCCGGCATAAGGCGTACGAAATCGATAACGAATTCTGATGAAGAATGGGAAATGATCGCCAGATTCGAATATATACCTTCTGCTACTTCGGCACTCAATTCGATTTGTACCTGATTTTTTTCATTGTTCATATCGTGATGTATTTTAATTTAACGTGAATGTATAGAATTTATCTGTTATATTCGATGTGTTGATATATACTTTTATAACGTTTTTGAGGTTAGCGGATGGTAGTGCTGAATAACGGAACGATGCGTAACCTGGAGTAGGATAGCCCGGAAGATCGTTGTTTTTGTCATGTCTTAATTGTAAACGCAGGGTATCGTCGTCTGATTGTAATTCGGGAGTATAAAATAATTGCATATAATGGGGCATACTGTTGTATTCGATTTTATATTTCAGGTTTATACAATTGCCGCCTTCCCATGCGGTTACCAGATAAATAGGATCATCGGGGATCATAGATAGTTGCGTATAATCGATCGTTTTTACGTCGTTATATAAGATTTTTCCTAAGGATTTTATCTGTATTGTGCACAGATCTGTCGTATTTTTTTCAATTACGATATAGTTCAATAGAACTCTTTGTCCGTCTACGTAATTATCGGTTGCTTGAGAGGGGGAAGGAACGAGAGTGCACCCGTCATCGCGGAGAAACGACAATGTTCCGTCTCCCGTCTCGCAAGTGACCATATCGATGCGGAACGGACCGTAGTCAAATGTTTCTTCCTTATCGCAGGCCGATAGAGTAAACGCTATGTAGCAGAAAATAGACAAATATAGGATTTTCCGTTTTTTCATAACGTAGGATTGGTTTCGTCATCTGTTTCTCTCATTTCTTCGGTAATGCGGCCGTCATTCATTTGTATGATACGGTCGGTGATGGCTGCTAAAGACTCATCGTGGGTTACGATAACAAAAGTCTGGTCGAACTCTTTTCTTAAATCGAAAAATAACCTGTGCAGTTCTATTTTGTTTTGTGAGTCGAGGCTGCCTGAAGGTTCATCGGCGAGAATTACATCGGGATGGTTTACTAATGCGCGGGCTACGGCTACCCGCTGTTTTTCGCCGCCAGAAAGTTGTGCCGGCTTGTGAGATATTCGATCGTTGAGATTCAGGAAATCGAGAATTTCCCGGGCCCGTTTTTCTGCTTCCGTAGAACGCATTTTTGCAATCAGAGCCGGTATCATAACATTTTCGAGTGCGGTAAACTCCGGTAAAAGCTGGTGAAATTGGAAAACGAAGCCGATATGTTTGTTTCGAAAAGCAGCTAATTGCTTTTCTCTGAGCCGGCTAACTGGAGTGTCGCTTATTATTACTTCTCCTTCATCTGCTTTTTCGAGTGTTCCTACAATCTGTAGCAACGTAGTTTTTCCGGCTCCGCTGGGGCCGACAATCGATACGATTTCGCCTTTTTTTATCGAGGCATCGATGCCTTTTAATACTTCGAGGTCTCCGTAATGTTTATGTATGTTCTTTATCTCAATCATTTTTTTTCTGTGATTTTTCTTATTACAAAAGCCGCCAGATAGCATCCGAACATAGCCGGAAGATAAGAGATAGTTCCTACGGTCGATTTTTTATTTCGTTCGTTACTGGTAGCGATAACGGCTTTTTTGTCGGCTTGTTCTGTGGAGAAAACAACTTTCAGCCCTTTTTTTATTCCGATGGACTGTAAGCGTTTTCTCACGGCTTTTGCCAAAGAGCAGTGGTATGTATCCGAAATATCGCCGTAAATGATTTTAGCGGGGTCGGTACGGCCTCCAGCTCCCATCGACGATATGATTTTCAGTTTTCGTTTTATACACTGTTCTATCAGTGTTATTTTCGGGGCCAGTGTGTCGATGGCGTCGATCACGTAATCGTATTTTTCAGAATCGAGGATTTCCTTGATGTCGTCGCAGGAGAGATACCGGAACTCGGCTTTCAGGACGATACTGGGATTTATATCTTTCAGCCTGTCGGCGAGAATTTCGGTTTTCGGTTTTCCTATCGTACTATGTAACGCGATGAGCTGTCGGTTGATGTTCGACGGGGAAACGACATCTCCGTCGATGATGGTCATGCGACCTACTCCTGCCCGGCAAAGCATTTCGGCAGCATATGCCCCTACACCGCCGGTCCCTACGACGAGTATATTGGATTGTGAAAGACGTTGCAACTTTTCATCGCCTATCAGCAGACCGGTACGCGAAAGCCATTCATCCATAATTTTTATTTCATTTCAATTTACGAAGATACATTTTTTTGAGAAATAGTACTAAGCTGTATGAAACAAATTTCTTAACCGGCCGGAGTTCTCTTGATTTCAAATAAGAGACAATGTTATTTTATGGGAAATTTACAAAAAATAACTACCTTTGCACCTGTTTTTTTGAAAAAGTAGAAATGAAAGGGAGTATCGATTTTCAACCGAAATTATTTTCGGCATTAAGAAATTATTCGAAAGAAAAATTTATGGCCGACCTGATGGCCGGTGTTATAGTAGGTATTGTAGCGCTTCCGCTTGCCATCGCATTCGGTATCGCATCGGGCGTAAGTCCCGAGAAAGGGCTTATAACAGCGATTATCGGCGGTTTTCTGGTTTCTTTTTTGGGGGGTAGTAATGTGCAGATAGGGGGACCTACGGGGGCTTTTATCGTTATTGTTTATGGAATTATACAGAATTACGGTCTCGAAGGCCTTGCCATCGCTACTTTTATGGCCGGTCTCATACTCGTTCTTATGGGTTGTTTCAGGTTGGGGACTATTATTAAGTTTATTCCTTATCCGATTGTGGTAGGTTTTACCAGTGGTATCGCCCTTACTATTTTTACAACGCAAATCAAAGATTTGTTCGGTCTGACGATGGAAAATGTTCCGGCAGACTTTCTTTCGAAATGGGTTGCTTATTTTCAGAGTTTCGATACAATAAACGGATTATCCTTACTTGTGGGAGTCGCAAGTATCTTTATTATCGTCTTTACTCCACGGATTTCTAAAAAACTGCCAGGATCTTTATTGGCTATTGTTGTAATGACCGTTTTTGCTTATGTTTTGCGTGAACATTTCGGAATCGCGTCGATTGAAACGATCGGTGACCGTTTCGGAAATCTGAACAGCGATATCCCTCAGCCAGCCGGGTTAAAAATAAATATGGATACTATCAATCAATTGTTGCCACCGGCATTTACCATAGCGATACTGGGTGCAATAGAATCATTATTGTCTGCGACTGTTGCCGATGGTGTTACGGGGGATAAGCACAATTCGAATACCGAATTGATCGGACAAGGTATTGCCAATATCGCTGTTCCTTTCTTCGGAGGAATTCCCGTAACCGGAGCTATCGCCCGTACTATGACCAATATCAATAACGGTGGGCGTACACCGGTTGCCGGTATTATTCATGCAGCAGTACTTTTGCTTATATTCCTTGTATTGATGCCGCTTATAAAACTCGTACCCATGTCTTGCTTGGCAGGTGTGCTGATTATCGTATCTTATAATATGAGTGGCTGGCGTACGGTACGGTCTTTGCTGAAAACACCTAAATCGGATGTTGCGGTATTGGTTACTACCTTTGTTCTTACTGTCGTCTTTAATCTTACTATAGCGATAGAGATAGGTTTGTTGCTGGCTGTACTTCTTTTCCTTAAAAGGGTTTCGGAAAATGTTCAGGTTTCGGTGTTGCGCGATGAACTCGATATTGCTCAGGGTACCGAAACATCCCATCATGAAACGTTGGATATAGCCAAGGGGATAGAGGTGTATGAGATCGACGGACCGTTCTTTTTTGGTGTAGCGACAAAATTCGATGAGGTTATGCGATCGATGAGAGACCGTCCTTTGGTGCGTATTATACGTATGCGAAAGGTCCCGTTTATAGATTCTACCGGACTTCATAATCTCGAAATTTTGGTAGAATCTTCTCATAAAGAAGGTATTCGGGTTATACTATCGGGGGTAAATCCCGAAGTAAGGGAAACGATAAGACGTACACATCTCGATGAGGTGATCGGCGACGCATATATTTGCGATCATATTACTAAAGCTGTAAATGTAGCCAATCGGTTGGTCGGAGAATTACATGTAATTAAATAAGACATAAAAAAAGGGTATTCTGAAAAGAATACCCTTTTAGCTCTTCAGGTAGGACTTGAACCTACGACCCTCTGATTAACAGTCAGATGCTCTAACCGACTGAGCTACTGAAGAATAAATAATATTTTAAAGAGCTCTTCAGGTAGGACTTGAACCTACGACCCTCTGATTAACAGTCAGATGCTCT